>JANYAA010000417.1 GCA_025355255.1 Chloroflexota bacterium
CACCACCACTACGCCGTTCGACATGGTCATGCTCAACGACCTTGACCGATACCACCTCGTCATCGACGTCATTGACCGCGTGCCGGGCCTCGGCGCTCGGGCCGGTCATGTGCGTCAGGAGATGGTTGACCGGCGCCTCCAGGCCAGGGCCTACACACGTCGCGAGGGCGAGGACGACCCAGAGATCGCGAACTGGTCGTGGCCGGGGTAGCGCGCGTCCTGGTCGTCAACGCGGGCTCCAGCAGCCTCAAGTTGCGGCTGCTGGACGCGTCCGATGCGCTGGTTGGCTCGGCTGATCTGCCCGCGCCGCGCGGGGTGACGGACGCCGCCGAGATGGCCGACGCCATCCGCGGGCTTGGCCATGTGGACGCGGTTGGCCACCGCGTGGTGCACGGCGGGACGGTCTACTCGGCGCCGGTCCGCGTGGAGGCAGCCGTTGTGGCGCGGCTCGAGGCGCTCACCGACCTTGCGCCGCTGCACCAGCCGAAGTCCCTGGCGGCCCTCGCGGCGGTCTCCGCGGTGCTGCCCGATGTGCCGGCCGTCGCCTGCTTTGACACCGCGTTTCACGCCACGATCCCTGCAGCGGCGCATACCTATGCGCTGCCGTCGCAGTGGCGCACCCGCTGGGACCTCCGCCGCTATGGCTTCCACGGGCTGTCGCATGCATACGCATCCATGCGCGCGGCGGCGCTGCTCGGGCGCCCTGTTGAGGAGCTGCGCCTGGTGACCTGCCACCTCGGCGCGGGTGCGTCGTTGGCGGCCGTCGCTCGCGGGAAGTCGGTGGACACCACGATGGGCTTCACACCGCTTGAGGGTCTGGTGATGGCCACGCGCTCCGGCACCGTTGATCCGGGGCTGGTTCTCTGGCTGGCGGAGCATGCACACGTGCCGCCCGCGGAGCTGGCGGCAACGCTGGAGCACCGTTCTGGCCTCTTGGGGCTCGCCGGGACGGCCGATATGCGCCTCATCGTGGAGCGGGCTGCCGCAGCCGATGCGGACGCGAGCCTCGCGCTCGAGGTCTATGTCCACCGGCTCCGCGGCTCAATCGCGGCGATGGCCGCCTCCCTCAGCGGCCTGGACGCCATCGTGTTCACCGGCGGGGTGGGGGAGCATTCGGTCGTTGTCCGCGCAAAGGCCGCCGAGGGTCTGGCGTTTCTCGGCATCGTGCTGGACCAGGTGCGCAATGCGGCCGACGGCGACGACGGCGAGGACCGCGAGATCAGCGCTGCCGGTAGCGCGGTCCGGACGCTGGTCGTCACCGCCCGCGAGGATCTCCAGATCGCCCGTGAGGTGCGGTCAGTCCTGGCCTGAGACTCGGTTCGCCGCCTCCTCACTGTCGTTGTTCACACCTAGTGAACAAGATCGCGTCCGAACCGCGATTCCGGCGCCATTTGATCCGGTTGACGCTCGATTGCCCGCACGCAGCGGCGCGTCCACGCTCAGCCGTACGGGTCACGAGACCTCGATGAGCCGTGGGGTGCCGCGCAGGGCCGATCCTGTTCACTCCTGGTGAAAAGCAGCAGGGCTGGCGCCCCGGACCGTCAGGCCGTCCGCCCCAGGATGTCCAGCAGCATCCGCACGAACTTGGGCTCGTCCGCGTCCATTGCGAAGTGCACGTTCGCGGGTTTATGGCTCCGGAATCGGAAGTCGCAGACCGTCCGGCCGTCCGAAAGGAACCCGCCGGTCTCGATGTCCACCGGGATGAAGTGCGTGGTGATCACCGTGGGGTCGATGATCGCGCACACCGCCAGGGCGTCGTGCACGGGCGCGGCACCCGAGCGGTGCATCGGCTGCGTCGCGTCGTAGCCCTCGATCCGCTTCTCGGTGAAGCGCGCGGCGGCCTCGCCCGCCGGTGTCCCCAGCGCACGGAGGGCGCGGCAATCCTCGAGGGACACCAGCGCCCGGTGCGTCGCGTCCAGCGGCACCATGCGGATGGGCCGCCCGCAGTTCACCACCACGTGCGCCGCCTCCGGGTCCAGCCAGATGTTGAACTCGGCAGACGCCGTGGAGTTCCCGTGGTCATGCGCGCCGCCCATGATTACGATCTCGGGGATCTTCGCAAGGATCGCGGGTTCCTTCTGGATGGCCATCGCGATGTTGGTCAGCGGCCCCACCGGCACCAGCGTGATGTCGCCGTCGGAAGCCATCAGCGTGTCGATCAGCCAGTCCACCGCGTGGCCGGGCTGCGCCTTGATCGTCGCCGCCGGCAGGTCCAGCAGGTCCCCGTGGATGCG
>JANYAA010000424.1 GCA_025355255.1 Chloroflexota bacterium
TAGGAGTTCGCGGGCCGCGGCGATCACGTCGGCCCGAGCGCCCAGGAGCGCAGCGGGCAGCGGTCGCGCGAGCGACGAATTTGTGGTGAACAGCGGCGCGTCGTGGATCTCGTCAGTCATCCGACGAGAGTAGCGCCGAACAGGTGGTTTGGTGGAGATGGGGGAGAGTCGAACTCCCCGTCCAGAACCCTTCGCCTGAATCCACTACGAGCGTGTCCGGTGGTTTTCGTCAACCGGCGGACGCCCATCGGCAGGCTTCCATCCGGTCCATTCGCGTGTCCCTAGATTGGGCTTGGCTCCCGGCTACGTGACCTCACCGGGGTTGCACCTCCGCTAAATGACACTTCCACGGCCCGCAGAGGGTGAGGCCGCTTCCATGCTCACCTTACGGCCTAGGCCGCGAGGGCGAGAGCAGGCTGCTTGTTGGCAGTTACTTCTTTTGCCGCCGGTTTAACGAGGCCTGACGGCACCTCGGCTCGCGTCTTCAGACAACCAGACCCTGTCGAGACCACGCATCCCCACAGGCCGAACCAAATGTCCGGGGCAGGTATGCTACCAGCGGGACTGGAGGATGACTAGCGAGCAGGAGGCTCGACGCCGTGGCTGACAAGCCAACCCAACGGAACATCCCCCGTGTTGGGCAGACCACCGCGGCGCAGCAACGACCCACCGATGGTCCCCCAGAGTCGAACGGTACGTCGACCAGTGAGACCCCGGTGCTGGTGACACGCCGCAGAGTCCTTGTCGGTGGTGCAGTCCTGCTGGCCGCGGGTGCCGCTGGTGGCGCAGGCGCGATGTACCTCGCACACCAGGGCGGGCAGGGCATTACGCCGCCAGGCGGCAAGCCTGCTCCCGGCGGATCCGCAGGTCCAGGGGGCACTGGCGGTTCAGGGTTCCCGGCCGCCTCGGGAGACCAAGGTCCCGGGGACACGCCGTCGGACGGGCCTGAGGCAACCGAGGAGCCCATCGAGGTCGCACCCGTCGCTGGATCAGACCGCGTGGCGCGGGAGAACCGGCTCCACGGGTCCAAGCGCTGGGAACTGCCGCTCACAGGCAAGGGCGATGCGGACGCGTATGCGAGCGACGTCTCCGTTGCTGCGGGTGACCATTTCCGCATCCACGTCAACTCCCCGGCTGCGACGGCGACGATCACCGCTTACCGGCTTGGCTGGTACGGCGGCGCTGGCGCCCGACCCGTGGAGCGCTGGAAGAACGTCGCAGTCAGCCCCCAGCCGAGCGAGACTACAGATCCTGTCACGGGCATGGTCCGCGTGAACTGGGCTCCCGCCGTCACCGTGACCGTGCCGGACTCGTGGGTCAGCGGTCTGTATATCGCAGTTGTGGAGCCGTCTGGCGGCGCACCGCAGTACTGCTCATTTGTTGTGCGCGAGGCGACGCCGACCGCCCCGATCCTTATGCTGTCGGCCGCCACGACCCACAACGCCTACAACCCGTGGGGAGGCAAGTCCCTCTACCCGGGCTCAAGCTCCGGGGCGCCCACGGTGCGGGGTGACGCCGGGGCTGTGGTTGTGAGCTTTGATCGACCGGAGTCGCAATACCGTGGGGCGGGGCTTGTCCTGCGCTGGGAGTACCCGTTCGTGCGGTGGATGGAATCGCGGGGCTATGACGTCGCGTACGCGGCAGATCTGGACTTGGACCGCCACCCCGAGATCATCAAGGGTCGCAAGTTGATCCTGCTGGTGGGACACCCCGAGTACTGGAGCATCCCGATGCGGGCGATGCTGGAGGCGGCGATCGCTGCCGGCACCAACGTGGCGTCATTTGCGGGCAATGAGATCTACTGGCGTGTGCGGTTTGAGGATCACCCCGGCGGCGTCTACCGGTCTGTCACGTGCTACCGGCGTGCGGACCTTGATCCGCTTGCCGCCTCGGATCCCGAGCACGCCACGGTGGAGTGGCGCAACCCGCCTTCTGCCAAGCCAGAATCGCTGGTGCTCGGCCAGATGTACGGCCACATTGTGCTCAAGCCCGGCGACTTCGTGTGCTCCGCACCCGACCACTGGCTGTTCGCCGGCACCGGTATGGCTGCCGGGGACTCCATCCCGCGGCTTGTCGGCCAGGAGTACGACGCCTTCTGGCGGGAGTTCGCACCCCCGGGAACGCAGGTCCTGTCTACATCGAAGGTGGACTCCAACCTGACCCGGACCTACGGCGTCTACGGCCCGTTCCCTTCAAACGACCCGAGCGCGGTGACCGCAAACGCAACGATCTATACAGCCCCGTCTGGGGCGACGGTGTTCGCCGCGGGCACCATCGCGTGGAGTTGGGGTCTCGACGACTGGGGCAATCACGAGTACAAGGGCTACAAGACGCCCACCGACGCGCGCGTCGGGACCATGACCGCCAACGTGCTCAATCGCCTCGGCAAGTAGTCCGAATGTAGCGGGCCGCGCTACCAGATCAGGGTCGTGGTTGGCTGCGCGATGGCGCGCAGCACCGCCAACTCCATCTTCTTCCAGAGCGCGCCGGCGAAGGTGGCTGTGAGATGGCCCTGGTCGCGGAACACGAGCAGGTTGCCCAGAACAGGGGGACACGGGCTGGTTGGGCAGACCCAGCGCTCGGGATCGATGAAGTCGGCACCAACAGAGGCCGCGGTTGTGATCTCGGTGTTGAGCCATGGGTAGTTGATTGCCTGCTCAATAGGCGTTGCGCAAGCCAGAATGCTCTTCATGTGTGCCGAGATGCAGGCCGCCGGAACCACCCTGGCCAATGGCAGGTCCGCCAGGTAGATCACGTGGCCAGTGGCGGGCTCCAACTGCTTGAGCGTCCGCTTCATCCCCTGGATCCACATGCGGGTACGGAAGTCGCCCGTCGCCACCTGTCCGCTGTCGTCCACCGTCGCGAACCCCCGCGTGCCGGCGACGACGATGATGTCGGGGTGCATCCGGACAAGCTCCGCTATCGCCTGCTTGCGCCAGATGGGGCAGTTGGGCATGACGCGGTTCCACGCGCTGTTCCACGCGGGGATGTCCGCTGGCGTGCAGGCGGACATCGTGAGGCTCAGCAGCCGCCAACCCTTGTCCTGTGCCAGACGGCTGAAGGCGGGGAACCACGAAAGGGCATGACTGTCGCCGAACAGCGCGATCGTCGTCTTCGACGACAGATTGCCGTACAGGCAGGAGGACGTTGACGGCGGCTGGTCCATCTGGTTGTGGCAGTGGTCGAAATACGTCAGCGGCATGTCGCCGTCGGCCCCTCCAAGTGACGGGTTGAGCCCTGCCGGCACGGCGCTGTCCGTGGCGGGCTGGCGGGTTGGCTCCGTCACAACTAGCGGGGCGGGCGCAGCGGTTGGCGTGACCGTTGCGGCTGGCGATCCTGACGCGGCCGCGGATCCTGCCGCGGTGGCGGAGGGCCCCGGCGTATCGGATGGCGAGGGGTTGAGGCCAGAACCGGACGGATCATCGCTCTCGAGCGTGCCAAGCAGCTTGTCGAGGTTCTGCGCGTCATCGGTGGGCGCTGCTGAGCCCGTCGCGGCAGTCGGCCCGCCGTCGAGGCCCTGCTGAATGCCGGCACCGACCGCCGTTGAGGTAAGGGCGATCGCGATGGCAACCGCGGCGGCCGCAGCAAGGTTGAAGCGCGGCCGCGTGCCGACGAAGCGGCCGTGACGCAGCGGGTCCTCCACCAGGACAGTCGTCGCGGCGGCGAGCGGGATCGTGGCTAGGGCGAGGCCCAGCCGCACGCCGTCCGGAAGCGCACCGCTGGTTGCAAGCGCCGGGATGATGAGCATCGGCCAGTGCCACAGGTAGATCGAGTAGGAGATCCGGCCGAGGTACCGCGGCAGGCGCGTGGCGAGGAGCCTGCTCGGGCCCCAGCCGGTCTCCTGCGCACCAGCCGTGATGACGAGTGCCGCGCCAGTTGTGGGCAGGAGCGCTGAGGCCCCCGGGAAGGCTGAGGACGAGTCAAGCCCAAACGCCGCGTAGCCGATGAGCAGCAGGCCAACCCAGCCCGCCGCAGAAGCCACGGCGCGGGCAACGCGCGCCAGTCGCCAGTCGGCCACCGCGAGAATGCCGCCAAGCGCCAACTCCCAGGCCCGGCTGGGCAGCGAAAAGAACGCCCACGGCTGGGACACGCCACCAAGCCAGATCGCAAAGCCAAATGAAGCAACGGCGATTGCCACGACGGCGACGCCGACGCGCCGGATTGGCGCGACCGCCCCGGCGGTCACGAGGAGGACCACCATGGGCCAGACCAGGTAGAACTGCTCCTCCACGCCCAGCGACCAGAAGTGGAGGATGGGCGATTGGGCCGAGCCAGCCGCGAAGTAGTCGGTTGCGCCGGCCGCGAAGCCGATATTCGAGATGTACAGCGCGGCCATGGACACGTCGTGGCCGATCGCAGGAACAAGGAGGGGCGGAGCCACAATGACCGCCGCGACCATCGTCACCGCTAGAACGACGGCAGACGCCGGGAGCAGGCGACGGACACGCCGGGCGTAGAACGTCCTGAGCGAAATAGTGCCGGTGGACGTCCGCTCGCGAAGGAGCAGGCCGGTGATCAGGAAGCCGGAAATGACGAAGAAGACGTCGACGCCGACGAAGCCGCCATTGGCCCCAAGCAACTGCGCATGGAAAAGCAGCACAAGCACGACTGCGACGGCGCGGAGACCTTCGATGTCGCCGCGACGCTGACGGGGCTTGGCTCTTCGTGCAGGAAACTCGTCCAACAGCGACAATTCCTCGATGCCACGCGGCGCAGCCGTTGCGTCACGCGTGTCTGCGCGTCTTGCGGACCGCAGCCTGAGGCAGATTCGGCAATCTCTTGGGCTCGGGGATCGTACCGCGGACGCGCGATGCAAGCGTCGAGGCATCCCGCCCGCGCGAGGCGCCAGTCTGCTGAGCGTCGCTGATCAAGGGGTTCACCCGGCCCCAAGCGCGTTGTAGGATCGCTGCTGATGCCGCGTCCGATGATCTCTACGGCGCTGGCCGCCTTCTCGCGGCTGATGGTCGCGGGCGCGCTCGTGGCGCTCCTTGCGGCGGTGTTTCGCCGGCGCTGACCTGTGCGGTTGCCTCGCCGCCAGCGCCACTCGCCCGCTACGATCCCCGGATGCACCTGATCCCCTGGGAAGAAGAACGCATCCAGTTGTTCGCCGCGGCCGAGCTGGCCAGACGCCATCGGGCGGCGGGTCTGCTGCTGAACCACCCCGAGGCCGTTGCGCTTATCTGCGACGCCATGCTGGAGGCGGCGCGTGCCGGCGCGTCCTACGAGGCCGTGGAGGCTGCCGGGCTTGCTGAGGTGGAGCCCTCCGAGGTGATCCCCGGCGTCCGCGAACTGCTCACCGAGGTGCGTCTGGAGGTGCTGGTGGGCGACGGCGCCCGCCTGATCGTGCTGCTTGACCCGCTGGGCCGCGGCGAACTGCCAGACAGGTTTGGCCCGGGGGCCCTCGTGCTCGGCGATCTGGAGGACCGCGAGGTCAACGCTGGCCGCGAGGCCATCGATCTGGCGGTCACGTCGCAGTCGCGGCGGCGGATTCGCGTCTCCTCGCACTACCCGTTCCACCGGACCAACCAGCGGCTCGAGTTTGACCGGGCGGCCGCCGACGGCTTCCGACTGGACGTCCCGTCCGGTGCCTACATCGGCTGGGAGCCCGGCGAGACGAAGATCGTGCGGCTGGTGCGGGTGGCTGGCTCCAGCGGGAAGGCAGCCCGATGACGCGCATATCCGCGCAGGAATACCGAGAGCGCTACGGCGCCACCACCGGGGACCGCATCCGCCTTGGCGACACGAACCTCTGGGTGCGCGTCCAGGAGGACCGCAGCGCGCCTGGCGATGAGCCCATCTGGGGCTACGCCAAGAACCTGCGGATGCGGATGACGCAGGACGACAGCGCCGCCGGCCCGTCAGAGTTGGACGTGCTGATCGCAGGCGTCGTCGTCATCGACCCGGTCCTGGGTGTCATCAAAGCCGACATCGGCATCAAGGACGGCCGCATCGCCGGCATCGGCCGGGCCGGCTCGCCGCTCATCAGCGACGGCATCGACCTCGTCGTTGGCCCGCACACCAAGCCGTACATGGGCTATGGGCTGATCGCCACGCCCGGTGCCGTGGACAGCCACGTCCACACCATCACGCCGGAGCTGCTGGCGCCCGCGCTGTCGGGCGGTGTCACCACGATCATCACGGCGGGCTTTGAGGAGCCGCCGTTCGCCATGGAGCGCGTGCTTGCGGGGGTGGAGGACTGGCCGCTCAACATCGGCCTGCAGGCTGGCGCTCGGGCGCTCGACGAGGAGCACATGGACGCGCTGCTTGCCGCGGGCGCGGTGGGCTTCAAGATCCACGAGGACAACGGCGCATACCCTGATCTGATCGATCACGTGCTCCGGTATGCCGATGCGCACGAGTGCTCGGTCAGCCTGCACACGGACGGGCTCCACGAGAGCGCCGAACTTGAGGACACCGTGGCGGCCATTGGCTCGCGCACGGTCCACGCGTACCACGTGGAGGGCGTTGGCGGCGGCCACGTGCCGGACCTGCTGGGCCTGGTGCGAGAGCCGTCCGTCCTGTGCTCGTCAACCACGCCCACCCTGCCGTTTGGCGTCTCCACCGCGGTGGAGCACGTGCCGATGATCATGCTCAACCACGGGCTCTCGTACGCGGTGCCGGACGATGTCGCCCTGGTGCACGAGCGGGTTCTCCCGGCGCGCATGGCGGCGGAGGGACCGCTCCACGAGCTGGGCGCCATCGGGATCATCAACTCGGACTCGCAGGGGATGGGCCGCATCGGCGAAACGACGCGCCGGGCGATGCAGCTTGCCCACGTCATGAAGGCCTGGCGGCGTTCTTCGGCTTCCGAGGGCATTCCGGGCCTGCCTCTTGATGAGGGTCTGGCCGACCCTGACGACCGCGACGACACCTCCCGGGTGCTTCGGTACCTGGCGAAGGTGACGATTGAGCCGTCGATCACGCACGGCATCGCGGACCATGTGGGCTCACTGCAGGTTGGGCGGCTTGCGGACATCGTGCTGTGGCGGCCTGGGTTCTTTGGCGTGAAGCCCGAGTGGATCTTCAAGGGCGGCTTCCCGGCGTGGGGCGCGCTGGGTGAGGGCAACGCGTCGCTTGAGCGGTCCGAGCCCACGCGCTACCGGGCCGATTGGGGCGGCCGTCCCGAGGCTGCCCCCAAGGGCGCCGTGAACTTCGTCACGGGCGCGGCTGATCGATCCGCGCTGGCACGGCGCCTGGGCACACGGCGTGCGCTGGTGCCGGTGCGAGGGCTGCGGGGTCTGACCCGCTCGTCGCTGGCGCTGAACCAGGCGACGGCGCCCGTGGACATCGACATCCGAACCGGTGCCGTGGCATTGGGCGGCCGGCCGCTGGCCGTGGCGCCGGTGTCGGAGGTTCCGTTGAGCAGGCGGTACCTGCTCCGATAGACCAGCCTCGGCGAGTCGCCGCGTCCTACCAGATGTCGCCCACCGTGAACCCCTGGGGGAACGGGTCGGTTGGGTCCACGACGTAGCTGGCAAAGGCGTAAATGTAGCCCGTGCCGGTGATCTCGGGGATCACGCCCTGCCGCTCGCCCACTGGCGCCTCGCCGATCAACCGGCCCTCGAACACCGTGTCCACGATGCTCTCGTGCCGGAACGCCTCGCCGATCTTCAGCCGGCCCTTCGCGTGGAGCACGGCCATCTTGGCGCACGTGCCGGTGCCGCACGGCGAGCGGTCCAGCACACCGGTCCACGTAGCCGCGTTGCCCCAATCAAAGGTGCGGGTGCTCACGGTGGTGGCGTTGCGCCAACTGTTGCTCGGGTTGTGCGCGGGGCCGCTGACCTGGCCGATGGTGATCCCGGCAAACCCTGGCTGTTCCGGATGGACCACCGGCAGCTGCTCCGCGGCGGCAGCCTTGATCATCTCGGTGACGCGGGTGATGTCGCGGCCCTCATCGGGCGTGATCCGGAAGCCCAGCGCCTCGGCGTCTGCGATCACGTGGAACATGCCGCCGTACGCGACATCCACGATGACGGTGCCAAGGTTCGGCACCTCCACAGGCGTATCCAGATGGGTGGCGAACGCCGGCACGTTGCGGAAGGTGACGCCGGTGACCTTGCCGTTCTCGCATGTGGCGCGGACCTTGATGAGCCCCGCCGGGGCCTCCAGCACCACTTCGGTGATCGGCTCCGTCATCGGCAGCATGCCGGTCTCAAGGAGCGCCGTGGCCACGCAGATGGTGTTGGAGCCCGACATGCCCGGGTATTCGACGTGCTCCATGATCACGTAGCCGGCATCGGCCGCGGGGTTGGTGGGCGGCAGGATGACGTTGGCGCAGAGCGCCGGGTAGCCGCGCGGCTCGTTGAGCATCAGCTTGCGGAGCCAGTCGCCGTGGTGCTCGAGGTGCTGCGCCTTCTCAAACATCGTTGCGCCCGGCACGTCCAGCACGCCGCCCACGACCACCCGGCCGGGCTCCCCTGCCGCGTGCACGTCCACCGCCTGGAGCATCCTGGCCAGCCGCATCAGCGCTTCCTGGCGTCCGCGACCTGGCGGGCCATGTCGCGCTTGGCATCCCGCTCGGCAATCTCGTGGCGGCGGTCCCAGGTCTGCTTGCCCTTCGCCAGACCCAACCGCAGCTTCGCCAGCCCGCGGTCGTTGATGTAGATCTCCAGCGGCACGATCGTGAGGCCCTTGGCCTTCGTCTTGATCAGCAGCTCGTCAATCTCGTCGCGGTGGAGCAGCAGCTTGCGGGTGCGCTTGGGCTCGTGGTTGAAGCGAACGTCGGCGGCGCCCCATGGCGCGATGTGCAGTCCGATGATCCAGGCCTCATTCCGCTCGATGCGCGCAAAGGCATCCGCGAGGCTCACATGGTGGTCGCGGACGCTCTTGATCTCGGTGCCCGTGAGCATGATGCCCGCCTCGAAGGTGTCTTCGATGGTGAACTCGTGGCGGGCTCTTCGGTTTAGGGCGATGGTCTCGCCCATGGGGCTGTCTCCTGTCGTTGGCGGCCGAGTGCCTAGTTTCGCATGCGGCAGACGCACGAACGCCGGCCCGTGGCCGGACCGGCGTTCTATGTGCTACCGACCACCCGGCCGGGACCGCCTCTAGGCGACGATCTCCGCCGAGGTGGTGCAGCGCTGACTACCGTCTATCACTGCACATCACCTCCTTTCGTTCTCGCGCACCGTAACCCAAAGTGGCGGAGTGTGCAACCGCCGAAGTCGTCGCCAGCCCTCCGGGAGGACGGTTGGCGAAACCGTGCCTGGTGCGCCGTCGGCTACTGCGTCACGCCCAACTGCGCCAGCCCCGCGGCCAGCACCGGGTCGTCGCCGGGCTTCGCGGGCTGGGTTGTGACGAAGACATCCGGATTGATGCCCACCTTGTGGATCCACACCTTGTGGGGCGTGAGCCAGCGGGCGATCGTGAGGCGGAAGCCGCCGCTGTCGCCCTCGAGCTGCGTCCACTGCTGGACGGTGCCCTTGCCGTAGGTCTTCGTCCCGATCAGCATCGCCCGCCCCCGGTCATGCAGCGCGCCCGCCACAATCTCGGACGCGGACGCCGTGTTCCCGTCAACCAGGATGACCAGCTTGATGCTCGGGTTCGTGGCGGCGCCGCCCGGCTGAGCGCCCACCTCGGTCTGGTTGCCCTGCGCATCCTGCTCCCAGAACACCACGCCATCGGCGAGAAACTGTGAGGCGATCGAGCGCGCCGCAGTCACAAACCCGCCGAGGTTTCCGCGCAGGTCCAGCACCAGCAGCTTCTGCCCCGCGGCCACGTCGGCTTTGACAGCCGCGGCAAAGTCGGTGGCCGCGTGGTCTGAGAACCCAACCAGCTTGATGTAGCCCACCTGCCCGCCCGCCAGCGTCTTGGTCTCCACCTCGGGCTGGACGATGACGGCCCGCACGATCTCCACAACGAACGGCGCACCGCCAGCACGCACGATCGTCAGCCGGACGGCCGTGTCCTTCGCGCCGCGGATCTTGCCTAGCGCAGCGTCCTGCGTGAGCCCTTCAAGCGCCGTGCCGTCGATGGCGGTGACCACGTCGCCTGGCTGCAGTTGGGCCTTCTCGGCAGGCGATCCGGGGATGGTCTTGACCACGGCCAGCCGGCAGTCGGGCCCAAGGGTGGTGCAGGTGTTGCTGGTCCCCTTCGCGTCAACGGTGCCGATGGTGGCGCCGATGCCCGTGAACTCCCCGGCGATGCTCTGGAGGCTTGCCTTGTACTCCTCAGGCGTGAGGTACATCGAGAAGGGGTCGCCGAGGGCGGCGATCATGCCCTTGATGGCGCCGTCGATCAGCACCTTGCGGTCAACGGAGCCGCCGGCGTAGCGGTCCGTCACCGCGCGATAGGTGTCCCAGAAGGGTTGGAAGTCCTGCGCTTCCGACGCGGGTGTGCCGGGCGTCAGGGCGGACTGGCGGCCGAGCGTCCAGCCCGAGAGGAACAGCACGGTGCCTGCCAGGACGGCGACCAGGGCCCCGGCCACGATTGCGGCTCCGGGGCTCCGCCGATGCGGCGGCGCTGGCGCAACCGGCGGAGGCTCAACCGGCACAGGGGCGGCTGGCGCCTCTGGCGTTTCGGCTTCGCGCGCGGCCTCCTCCATCGTCCTGCCTAGCGAATCAGGTACGTGCGGACCGACAG
>JANYAA010000440.1 GCA_025355255.1 Chloroflexota bacterium
TATTTGGGGTCCGTCGTGGCCCGAGTGACGTTGAGGTCCCCGCCCAGGATCACGCGGGCGCCGTCTGGCGAGTCAAACAGGGGCAGAAGGTCAGCCACGACGCGATGCATGGAGGCCAGCGCGGACCCTTCAAAGACCCCGTAGACGGACACCACCGTGAGCGGCTGCAGACTCGGGATGGTCACGCGGGCAACCGCCGTACAGCCGGGCAGCGCCGCGTCAAGGCGGAACCGGCGCCGGGACCACGGGTTGCGCACCGACACGATGGGCTCGATGACGACGGACGGGTCCAGCGCCACCACGGCCGAGGCCCAATTGCGGTGCCCCGCCAACTCTCCGAAGACCGCGCGATCCCGCGCGATCCAGTGAGGCAACGACGACTCCTGAAGACCGCGCGATCTGCGCGCCCGGGCCGCCGTCCGCCACGGGCGTGGCCAGCCGCTCCCAAGCGCCACGCCGCGTATCCACCGGCAGCAGCGGCTGACGCCAGTGATTGAGGTTCCACGTGGGCACTCGCAAGGGTGTTGCCGGCGCACCGCCGACGGCTTTGTCTGACACGCTCCCAGCATCAACCGTCCGCGTGACAACAGCCTGTCACGGCATGGTGCAGAATCGGCCCATGCCCATCGACGACACCGCCCGAAGCCTCGCCAACCTCAAGCTCGAGCGTGACGCCATCGCGCTGTATGAGGCGCTCGCCAGCATCGAGAAGGAGCCGCGCCGCGCCGAGGCGTTCCACCGCATTGCCGGCAACGAACGCCGCCATGCTGAGATCTGGGCGGACAAGCTCAGGGCCCTTGGCGTCAGCGTGCCAACCCCTGGCGGGCCGAGGCTGCGTGTCCGCTTCATCATCGCGCTGGCGCGGCTGCTCGGGACGCACGCCGTTTCCGATCTGGTGAAGGCACTGGAAGGCGACGAGGAGGCCGAATACGGCGGCCAAGAGCCAACGCCGGAGGTGGCGACCATCGCGGCAGACGAGCGCGAACACGCCGAGATCTGGAAGTCGCTCGACAGCGACCGAGCGCTCGCAAACCACACTGCCGAAGCCGGTTTGGACGCGGGTCCGGAAGCAGACCTCGCACCCGACAAGGTGGAGTCCTGGCACAAGGCGGGCCAGTCGGGGACGCTGCGCGCGGTGATCTTCGGCGTGTCGGACGGGCTGGTCTCCAACACATCGCTGGTGATGGGCGTGGCTGGCGCGGCATCAGGCGACCCCAAGTTCATCCTGTTGGCCGGCATCAGCGGGCTGTTGGCCGGCTCCTTCAGCATGGCGGTTGGCGAGTACATCTCGATGACCAGCCAGCGCGAGCTGTTTGAGCGCCAGATCGCCCTTGAGCGAGAAGAACTGAAGGCGGTTCCCGACGAGGAGGAGGCCGAGCTTGCCCGCATCTACCGGCGCAAGGGCTTTACGCCGGAAGAGGCGAAGGCCGTCGCCCACCGCCTGTTCCAGGACCCCGAGCATGCGCTAGACACGCTCGTCCGCGAGGAGCTGGGTCTCAATCCCGACGAGCTTGGCAATCCCTGGAAGGCGGCGCTTGGCTCGTTTCTCGCGTTCGGCGCTGGCGCGGTGGTGCCGGTGGCGCCGTTCATCTTCGGGGGCGGCACGGCGGTCTTCGCGGCCAGCATCGGCCTGGCGCTGGCGGCCATGTTCGCCGTCGGCGGCGCGGTCAGCCTGCTCACCGGTCGCAGCTTCCTGTTCGCAGGTGTGCGCCAGGTTGTGGTGGGCATCGCCGCGGCCGGTGTCACGTTTGTCGTGGGACGCGTCATCGGCGTGAGCGTGGGGTAGCGGCGATGACGAGCGAGCACTCCTGGCCCGACTACTACGGGGTCACCGTTGACCGCCCCCCATGGCACACGGTAACCGAGGCGATCGCGCTGTTTGCGGCGGAGGACTCGGCTGCCAGGCCCGCGGAGCCCCGGCTGGCCGTGGACCTCGGCTGCGGTGCCGGGCGCGATGCGCGCGAGCTCCTGCGCAGCGGCTGGCTCGTGCTGGCGATCGACACGGAGCATGACGCCATCGATGCGCTCCGCGCTGCAACCCCGTCGGAAGACCTGCCGCGGCTGGACACGCTCGTCGCCGACATCGGCAGCTTCATCCTGCCGCCCTGCGACCTCATCAACGCCAGCGTGAGCTTCCAGTTCCTCGATGCGGCGGCCTATGCCCGCACGCTCGAGCAGATCGCGGCTGCCCTGAAGCCCGGCGGCCGGTTCTGCGGCCTGCTGTACGGCGACCGCGACGAGGCGGCCTCGGACCCGGCCTACACCTGCCCGTCACCCGACGCGATCCGTGGCTGGCTGGCCGATTTCGAGATCGAGTCCTGGAACGAGCGCGAGGAGGACGGGACGATGGCGCTGGGCGACCCGCACCACATCCATCTCGTGGAGGTGGTGGCGCGACGCCGTTAGCTGGCGCGCCGAACGGCGGCGCTAGCGGCGCCGGCGATACGAGCGGATGGCTAGCGGCGCGAACACCGCCACGATGCCCACGATCCAGGCCGCGGCGGCCAGCACCGTGCCGGTGTCGGCGGTGCCCAGGAACAGACCGCGTGAGGCGTTGACCACCAGGGTCACCGGGTTGGCCTCCGCAATGGGCTTGAGCCACGACGGCATCGTCTCCACCGGCACAAAGGCCGAGGAGGCGAACGTGAGCGGGAACACGGGGATGAAGATGGCGCCTTGGGCGGCGGCTGCGGTCTTGGCGCGGAGGCCGATGTTGGCGGACAGCCAGCTGATCGCGTAGCCGAACCCGGCCACCAGCACCAGCGCCAGGACGAAGCCGGCGGGCGTACCTGTTGGACGGAAGCCGATGAGCAGGCCGACCACCGTCATCACGATGACGACGTAGATGTTGCGCAGCAGGTCAGCGAAGGTCCGGCCGATGAGCACCGCGGACGGCGCCATGGGGAGGGTCCGGAAGCGATCGATGACGCCCTTCTGGAGATCCTCTGCGATGCCCACGGCGGTGTTGGTGCCGCCGAAGACCACAGTCTGCACAAAGATCCCGGGCATCAGGAACGTCACGTA
>JANYAA010000475.1 GCA_025355255.1 Chloroflexota bacterium
CACCCGTGTCGAGGTCCACGGCTGCGGCCTTGATGCCGCTGCCGCCGACGTCCACGCCGATAGCGAGGCGGCCCGGGGCAACTGCCGCCACGGGCTCGGGCTCGGCCGCGGCTGCAGCGTCAGCGTGCGCTTCTGGCTGCCGTGCGGCCGCCTCCACGGCGTCGTTGGGCGGCTGGGGCGTCTCGGTCAGCATCGATGTCCTCGTGCGCGGCGGAAGTGCGCCTCCTAGAAGTAGTTGACCGTGATGCCGCCGTCAATAACGAAGTTGGACCCGTTGGTCCAGCGCGACTCGTCAGACGCCAGGTAGATCCCGACGCTGACGACCTCCTCGGGCTTGCCAAAGCGGCCCGACGGGTTGCGGTCCAGGCGGAGCTTCTTGGCGGCCTCGTCCTTGAGCAGCCAGTCCATGAGGAGCGGCGTCTCGATGGGGCCCGGCGAGATGGAGTTGCTGCGCACGCCGTGCTTTGCAAACTGGACGGCGAGGCTCTTGGTCAGCGCCAGCACCGCCCCCTTGGACGCCGTGTAGGCGTCTTGGGGCACGGAGCAGCCCATGATGGCCACAAAGCTGGCGATGTTGATGATCGACCCGCTGCCCTGCTCGAGCATCTGGGGGATGGCGTACTTGCAGCCGAGGAACACGCCGCGGACGTTGACGGCCATGACCTTGTCCCAGGTGGGGACGTCGGTGTCGATCACCGAGTGGTCCGCCTCGGGCATGATGCCGGCGTTGTTGTAGAGCGCATCCACGCGGCCATACGTGGCCACCGCGTGCTGGACCATGCCGCGGGCGCTCGCCTCGTCAGCGACGTCCGTCCTCACGAACGTTGCCGTCCCGCCCGCCGCGCGCACGAGGGCAACGGTCTCCTCGCCGGCCGCATCGACGAAGTCCGCCACGACAACGCGAGCGCCCTCTTTCGCAAAGAGCTCCGACGCGGTCCGGCCCATGCCGCTGCCGCCGCCGGTGATGATGGTGACCTTGCCGTCCAGTCGCATGTGTGGCTCCGTAGGTGGTCTGCGTCGAGTGAGTGTCAGACTAGCCGCCACTGGACCGGTCGTGCGGCCGATTGTGCGCGGGGCATACCCAGCCGGTACCTTCGTACCGCTGCGAACCCGAGACCGAAGGCCGTACAACAAGCATCACGCACGGGCACCCGCCTGGTGCGCCCCCGCACCGCAGCGTGCGACACCGGAGACAGCAGCCATCCGCAAGGACAGACCGAAGAGCCGCGGCACAAAGCACGCTCGCGAGGCGCGACGCCTGATCGTGGGCTGGTTCGCGCTGCTGTCCGTGCCGTGGGTGCTGTTGGCGGGCTGGCTGGCCGTTGCCGGGGCCCCAGGTCCGCTCGCCCCGATGTTCTACGGCGGTGCCGGCTTGGCGGGGTTCGGCGTCATCGCCTGGTTTGGCCTGCGGCCCGTCCTGTTGGGCATCGAGAAGCTGGACCGCGAGCGGAACACGCTGCGCGAGCAGTTTGACCGCGCCCGTGTGGACTCGATGAGCGACAGCCTCACCGGGCTTGGAAACCTGCGTGCCCTCATGGAGGAACTCGACCAGCAGATTTCGACGGCCGAGGCGGAGCAGCGCCGCTTCGCCGTCATCGTGGCGGACCTGGACAACCTCAAGCAGGTCAATGACGCGAAGGGGCATGCGGCCGGCGACCAAATGCTGCGCGCCACGGCCCGCGTCATTGCCAGCAACCTGCGCCGATGGGATCGGGCGTTCCGCATGGGTGGCGACGAGTTCGCCGTGGTGCTGCTCGACTGCGGTCCAAACGAGGGCGTGCTGATCGCCAAGCGGATCCTCGCGTCCGCGCTGGGCGACGGGACAGGCACGGGCGGACCTGCCGCCGGGTTCTCGCTCACGCTGGGCGTCTCGGCGTATCCGGACCCGGCTCGAGACCGCAAGGAGCTCCTTGCCCAGGCCGACGCCGCGCTCCGCTGGGGCAAGGACCACGGGCGGACCGATGTCCAGGTGTTTGACCCGCAGCGCCACCCGGTGCCGGTTGACGCCGCCACGCTGGAGGAGTTGGGCGCCGCCATCCTGCGGGTTGCCGCAACCCGCGCCATGACGCCCGTCTACCAGCCCATCTACAACCTCACGAACGGCAGGGTGCTGGGCTATGAGGGCCTGGTGCGGCCGAAGCCGGAGACCGGGTTCCCCAACCCGGGCGTGATGTTCAACGCAGCCGAGCAGAGCGGCAGGACCGTTGAACTGGACATGGCGTGTCTGGAAATTGTCATGAGCGGCGCGGTGGGCCTGCCTCAGTCGCAGTACCTCTCGGTGAACCTGTCGCCGCGCACCTTGGAGACCGAGGCGTTCAACCCCTTCGAGGTGATCAATCTGGCCCGGCGGTACGGCATTGATCCCTCGCGCATCGTCCTGGAGCTGACCGAACGCGACGACGTGGCGGACATGGCGCACCTCAAGGAGGTGATCGCGATCTTCCGTCGCTATGGCATGCGCACGGCGCTCGACGATGTGGGTGAGGGCAAGACCCAGTGGAAGTGGATGGCGGAGCTGGGCTTCAACGTCATGAAGATCGACATGTGGCTAGTTCGCTCGGCCGCCTCGAAGGGGTCCGACGTCATCCTTCGCGGTCTGGGCGAGATCGCGCGCCAGAGCAACATGACGGTGGTGGCCGAGGGCATCGAGACACCGGAGCATTTGGAAGCCGTCATCAGCCATGGATTTGGCGCCGGTCAGGGCTATCTGCTCAGGCGGCCGGGGCCGGCGCTCGACGCACCGGACCTTGAGCTCTCGCATCTGCTCGGCCGCGACCACGTTGACCCGGGCGCGCTGATCACGCGATAGCTAGCGCCCGGCGCCCTTTGCCGGTGTCGTCAGGAACTGGCCCGCTGCGTCGCTGACCAGACACGCGCCGGCGCGGCGGCCAGAGGTCCAGCCGGCCTCGCTCTGGACCACGATCGTCAGCGAGAACGCTGACATGCCGACTGCGTGGCCCACGTAGCTGGCGAAGGCCGCATTGCACTCGGCCGCGTGGCGCCCTTGCAGCACGCCATCACCCGGGAAGGCCGTGCCCGGGCCATCCGCGTCGGTGAAGACTGCCGCTGCCTCGTGGCTGTGCGAGCCGCCGCACGGCGCGATGGCGGCGCCCTGCGTGGCAAGGACGTAGGCGACTTCCACCGCCTCGCCGACGGGGCGCACCGCGGACACGTCCGAGTTGGCGCTCGTCGGCACATGCAGGCAGTCCCCAGCCGCAAGGCCCTCAAGCTGTACCGGCTTGGGCGCGGTGAGCTGGAGGACCAGCCAGCCGCCGAAGAGGAACGCGAGCAGCAGCAGCAGCCGCGGGCTCCGCCGAAGCGTCGCCAGCTCATCGCCCAGCCGCTCACGCCATGTCGCGTGGGCGTAGCGTTCGTTCTCGCGCGGTGAGCGCGGCACTCGACCCTCCGAGACGCTGCGTTTGACCCCGTCCCATAGTAGGCGAGGCGTGGTCTGGGCCCAGCCAGCCAGGATGGTGATCCAGCCCGAGCTGCCGCCGATGCCGCCGCGTTCGACCTTGGCTGGCGCCCGTGCGGCTCGATCTGGATTACCCCGCCCGGGCCTCTTTCGCAAAGAGCGAACAGGTCAGGCCAATCGCGCGGCCTCCGCGGCTGTTCGGGGTCCCGGATCGGACCAGATCGGGCGGGCTCGGGCGGAATCGGGCGGGATCGGCCCGCAACAAGCGAGGTTGAACGCTGGATGGAGCTCGGCCAAGCCCGTCGGCTCGTTAGGCCGGGAGCAACGTCGGCTGGAGCGCCGATCCTGTTCGCTAGGTGCGAAGAGTTGCTGGTGTCGCCGCGGCCGGTCCCGCTATAGCCTCAGCCGCGCTCGAGGTAGCGCTCGCGCTCCCAGTCGTGGACCACGGAGTCGTAGACCTCCTGCTCCACGCGCGCAGCGTTGAGGTAGTGGTCAATCACGTCCTGGCCAAAGATCTCCACGGCAGCCTCGGAGCGCTCAAGCTCGGCGATCGCCTCGTACAGCGCGCGCGGCATCCGCTTCACGCCCGTGGCGATGTAGCCGTTGCCCTTCCACTCGGGATCGAGCGGAAGCTTGTGCTCCAACCCGTAGATCCCGGCGCCAATCATCGCGGCGTAGGTGAGGTACGCGTTCATGTCGCCGCCCGGGAAGCGGTTCTCCACGTGGAGCGCGTTGCCGCGGCCGACCAGGCGGAAACCCGTGGTGCGGTTGTCGCGGCCCCAGACCACGTTGACCGGCGCCCAGGACAGCGACGCGTAGCGCTTGTAGCTGTTGATGAACGGCGCCACGAAGACCGCGAGCTCGCGCGACAACGCCATCATGCCGGCGACGAAGTGGCTGAACTCCTGGCTGATCCCGTAGGGGAGCCCTGCCTTCTCGTCGTAGGTGAGGGACTTCTTCCCGTCCGTGTCCCAGATGCTCATATGGAGGTGGCCCGAGGAGCCCGTCCAGGTGGCGTCCGGCTTGGCCATGAAGGTGATGCCCCACCCGTTGAGGTAGGCGATCTCCTTGGCGCCGTGCTTGAAGATCACGCTGCGGTCCGCGGACTCCA
>JANYAA010000486.1 GCA_025355255.1 Chloroflexota bacterium
TTGACGAGGAGCGCGACCTGCGCATCGAAGTCAAGCGCTCCAGCGGTCCTGGCGGCCAGTCGGTCAACACCACGGACTCGGCCGTCCGGATCACGCACATTCCTTCAGGGCTCGTCGTGGAGATCCAGGACGAGAAGAGCCAACACAAGAACAAGGCCAAGGCCATGTCCGTCCTGCGCAGCCGGCTGTTTGACCTGGAGCTGAGCAAGCAGCGCGAGGCCCAGAGCGCCCAGCGCCGCACGATGGTCACCGCTGGGGACCGGTCCGAGAAGATCCGCACCTACAACTTCCCGGACAACCGCGTGACGGACCATCGCATCGGCGTGACCATCTACAACGTGCCGGGCGTGCTGGAGGGGCAGATCGACCCTCTCATCGACGCCCTCGTGATGGCCGATCAGGCCGAGCGGCTGCACCAGCTCGCCGAGTCGGCCGACTAGCCGTGGCCGCGCCCGCACCGGGCCCTGTGGCGCACGGCGGCGCCACGGTTGGCACGCTGGTTCGCGACGCCGCCGCACGCCTCGCCGCTGCCGGCTCCGGCTCGCCCCACTTGGACGCGGAGCTCCTGGCGGGCCACGTGCTGGGCGTTGACCGCGCCGGCGTGTTCGCCGCGGGAGAGGCGCAGGTGGGCCCGGTTCAGGCAGCCGCGTTCGAGGCGGCCGTCGCCCGCCGGGAGGCGAACGAGCCCATCGCCTACATCCGGGGCTTCCGCGAGTTCCACGGGCTGGCGCTGGCCGCCGACGCACGTGCGCTCATCCCGCGCCCCGAGACGGAGCTGCTCGTGGACGCCGCGGTGGCCGAGGTAGCCGCGCGTCTTGCTGGTGCCCCGCGACCGGCCGGCAGCCCGCCGCTGCGGATTGCCGACGTTGGGACGGGGACGGGCGCGATTGCGCTGGCGATGCTGGCCGCCCTGCGGAAGCGGCGGATGGACGGCCACGTGATGGTCCTGGCCACGGACGCTTCCCCTGAGGCACTCCAGTTGGCCCGCGAGAACGCGGCGGGTCATGGCCTGGCGGACCCGGCCCGCCTCGAGTTTGCCGAGGTGGACCTGCTGCCAGCCGGGGTCAGCGGGCTGGACATGGTGTGCGCCAATCTGCCCTATGTGAAGACGGCCGACATGGCGTCGCTGGCGCCCGACCTCGCGTGGGAGCCCCGCTCCGCGCTGGACGGAGGCCGCGACGGGCTCGACGTGATCCGGCGCCTGCTGCTTCGGCTGCCCGGCGTCCTCGCCCGTGGCGGCGTTGCGCTGCTGGAGATCGGCGCGGACCAGGGCGCGTCCATCGCGGAGGCCGTCGCGGACGTGCTGCCCGGCTGGCGCTGCACGGTGGCCGTGGATCTGGCGGGGCTGCCGCGTGTGGCCCGCGTGGAGTACGGCCCCCACGCGGAGCGTGGCCCCCACGCGGAGCGTGGGGCATGATCCGCGACCACCGCCCGCTCGTCCCGGCCTTGCCGCGCTTCCCCATCGAGATGATCGCACTCGACATCGACGGCACGATCGTCGGCCAGGATCTCCAGATCCCGGCGCGCACCGCGGCGGCCCTGCGCGAGGCGGTCAGACGCGGCGTCCGCGTCTCGCTCGCAACGGGGCGCATGCCCAGTTCCGCAATGGCGTTTGTCAACCAACTGGGACTGGTTGCCCCGGTCATCGGCCACCAGGGTGCTGTCATCCGCGAGATGCCGCGCCGCCGCGAGATCGCACAGCCCATCGACCCGGGCTCTCGCGGCCGCGTAGGTCCGCTGCTGCACCACGCGCCGCTGCCAGCCGATGTGGTGCGCGACGCCGTTGACTGGTGCCGCGAGCACGGCATGGACCCGCACATCAACGATCTGGAGCGCATGGTCATCTGGCAGGGTGACCCGAGCTTTGAGGACTACTCAAGCTATGTGGGCCGCAACGCGGAGATTGTGGCGGACCTTGGCGCCGCTATCCGCCGGCCGATGACGAAGGTGATTGCCGTGGGCGAGGCCGGGCAGGCGATGGCGCTTGTGGAGGAGGCGCGCCGCGCGTTCGCCGGCCGGGCAGATCCCACGGTGTCGCACCCGCGGTTCCTGGAGTTTGTGGCGCCGGGCGTTAGCAAGGGGCGCGCGGTTGCGTGGCTGGCTTGGCGAGCCGGCGTCTCCATGGACCGCGTGCTCACTGCTGGTGACGCGCTCAACGATCTCGAGATGGTGGCTGCCGCGGGTCACGGCATCGCGATGCCCACCGCACCTGACGCCGTCCGCGCGGCCGCCCGCTTCCACGCAGCGCCGGTGGGGGAGGCGGGGATTGCCCAGCTGCTTGAGGAGCTGGTGCTGGCGTCGCCTGCCGATGCGGCTCGCAACGCCGCACGCCTGGCCGTGCGCTGATGACCGTCCGCGTCGTTCCTGACGGCCCCGCCACACGCGTTGAGGCGGCCGAGCTGCTTCGGGCAGGCAGCATTGTCGCCGTCCCCACGGACACGGTCTACGGCATTGCAGCCGCGATGGATCTGCCGGACGCCATCGAGCGGCTGTTCGCCGCCAAGGGCCGGCCGCCGGAGAAGGCCGTGGCGGTGCTGCTGGCCGATGCCGAGCAGGCCTGGACCTTGGGCGTGCCGACACCGGCGGCGGAGGCCCTCGCTGCGCGGTTCTGGCCCGGTGGGCTGACGCTGGTGCTCCCCGTGCAGCCCGGCGTCGTCTTGCCCCGCGTCCTGGCCGCAGGCGCGCCCACCATCGGCGTTCGCGTCCCGGACCACGAGGCGCCCCGGACGCTTGCGCGCATCCTCGGTCCGCTGCCCACCACATCGGCCAACCGCTCCGGCGATGCGGACGCGCGCGACGCCGCCGAGATCGCGGCGCAGCTGGGCGACGCCGTCGCGCTGGTCCTCGATGGCGGCCCCATCCGCGGCGGTCCCCCGTCCACGGTGGTGAACTGCACCCTCGAGTGGCCGTCGATCCTGCGCGAAGGCGCCATACCCGCCGCGGACATTGCGGCCGCGTTGGCCGACGCCGGGATCAGCCATGCCATCGACGAGTGGAACGTGGACGAGGCGTAGCAGGCGCCAGCCCCGCGAGATTCTCGAATTGCACCCCAGGCGAGCGTTCTGGGAGAACGCAAGAGCATGACAGCTCGTGGCGCCGGGGCCCACGCACGGGCAGGCGCGGGACCGGGCGAGCCAGTTCCGAAATGCCCGTGGAGCGGGCGCTATCTCCCGCTTCGCCAGATACGGCTCGCCGCCCGGGCATTTCGGGATTGGAGCAACGCTTGCGCGCCGATACGGCACCTGGAGCGAGCATTTCGGAACTCCGGTGCCCGCAGGCTTCCAGAACGCTCGCTACGCGGGCGTACCGGAGAGACGCCGGTGCACCGCGGGCGGGCGCGTTTGCCCGCTCCCCGAGTCGTGGGACAATGCCACCCTTGGCACACGCATTCATGTCGCGCCCAGGGAGGTCCTCGTGCCCGAGTCCGCTGTCTCGCCCGCCGCTTGGGCTTCCGTCGCCGATGTGGACCCTGAACTCTGGGCGGCCATTGAGGCCGAGCGCCACCGCCAGACCGACAAGATTGAGCTGATCGCGTCGGAGAACTACGTCTGGGCGGCCGTTGAAGAGGCACAGGGGTCGTGGCTCACCAACAAGTACGCCGAGGGTCTCCCGGGCAAGCGCTACTACGGTGGCTGCGAATACGTGGACGTGGCCGAGAACCTGGCCAAGGAGCGCGCCTTGGCGCTGTTCCCCGGTGCGGACCACGTGAACGTCCAGCCGCACTCCGGCGCCCAGGCCAACATGGCGGCCTACTTCTCGGTGATCAAGCCCGGTGACCGGGTGCTGGGCATGAGCCTGGCCCACGGCGGCCACCTCACGCACGGCTCCCCGGTCAACTTCAGCGGCAAGCTCTACGAGATCCACGCGTACGGCGTGGAACGCGAAACCGAGCGCGTGGACTACGACGTCCTCGAGGCGCAAGCCCAGGCCGTCCGCCCGAAGCTCCTGGTTGCGGGGGCGTCGGCGTATCCGCGCATCTGGGACTTCGAGCGCATGGCGGCCATCGCCCACAGCGTCGGCGCGCTGCTGTTTGTGGACATGGCCCATGTTGCTGGCCTCGTGGCAGCGGGTCTGCACCCCAGCCCCTTCCCGCACGCGGACCTCGTCACCACCACCACGCACAAGACGCTGCGCGGTCCGCGCGGTGGCATCGTCTTCGCGCGCGCTGACCTGCCCGAAGGCATCAACCGCGCTGACTTCCCGGCCCTCGGCAAGAACACGCTCGCCCAGGCCATCGACAAGTCCGTCTTCCCGGGCGTTCAGGGCGGCCCGCTCATGCACGTCATCGCGGCCAAGGCTGTCGCCTTCAAACTGGCCGCTGGCGAGGAGTTCCATCGCGACCAGGCGCGCACCATCGAGAACGCTCGCGTCCTTGCCAGGACCATGGCCGAGGCGGGTGCCCGGCTGGTGTCGGGCGGCACGGACAATCACCTCGCGCTTGTGGACGTGACGCCGCTCGGCGTGACGGGCCGCGAGGCGGAAGCCCTGCTGGACGACGTTGGCATCACCGTCAACAAGAACGCCATCCCGTTTGATCAGAACCCGCCCAACATCGCGTCCGGCATCCGCATCGGCACCCCAGCCACCACCACACGCGGCATGGGCCCCGACGAGATGCGCAAGATCGGCCACTGGATCGTCACCGCCATCCGGGAACGTGAGGATCCCGCCGCGCACGAGCGCATCCGGCGCGAGGTCCGGGAGATGGTGGCCGCGTTCCCCGTTCCGGGTCTGCCGCGCGACCGCGCCTGACCGCGGTCCGCCACCCTCGCCACCCCCGCACCGCCACGAGCCACCACCCATGCGTCTGATCTCGAGCTTTGGCGACGTCCTGCCGCTGCTGATCGGCGCGTTCCTCGCTGCAGCGCTGCTGGCGCTGGTGATCACGCCGCTGGTTGTCCGGCTCGCCCATCGGGCGGGCGCGGTGGACCAGCCCAACCAGCGGCGTGTCAACAAGTCGCCGGTGCCCCGCGGTGGCGGCATTGCCGTGGCGGCGGCGTTCTTGGTCGTGGGCGGGCTGCTCATCGTGGCGAACGAGACGCTGGAACTGCTGCCTGATCCGCAGACCGTGGACGCGCCCGAATTCCTGGCGCTGCTTGCCGGCGGCATGCTGGCCACGCTCCTCGGTGGCCTCGACGACGCTCTCCAGCTTCGCGCCCGCTGGCAGATGCTGGGCCAGGTGGCGCTTGCGGTGCTGGTGGTGCTGGCGGGCGTCACCATCACCTATCTCAACAACCCGTTTGGACAGCCCGCGATCATCAATCTGTCCGAGCCGTTCGCCGTGGGCTTCACGATGCTGTGGGTGGTCGGGATGATCAACAGCATCAACTTCATCGACGGGCTTGACGGGCTCTCGTCAGGCATCGCCCTGATCGCCGCCGCAACGCTGGGGCTGATCTCGTTCACGACGGCTGCAGGGCCTGTGGGTCAGCCGATCGTGGGCATGCTCTGCTTTGTGCTGGCCGGGTCGCTGCTGGGGTTCCTGCGCTGGAACTTCCACCCGGCGACCATCTTCATCGGCACGAGCGGCGTCATGTTTGTGGGCTACACGCTGGCCGTGCTGTCCATCTTGGGCACCGCCAAGGTGGCCGTCGCGCTGCTGGTGCTGGGCGTGCCGGTGATCGACACCTTCTGGATCATCGTCCGGCGCTTGGCCACCGGCCGCTCGCCGTTCACGCCAGACCGAGGGCACATTCACCACAGGCTGCTCGGTCTGGGCCTCTCGCACAGCCAGACGGTGCTGGCCATCTACGGCATCTGCGTTGTGCTTGCTGCGGCGTCGTTTGTGCTCTCCGGCACGGGCCAGCTGTACGCGTTTCTGGGGCTGGGTGTCGCGTTTGGCCTGGGGCTGTTTGCGCTGACGCGCGCGGAGAGCGGCGACGCGCTCGAGGCGGATTCGTACACAGAGCCGCCGAAAGGCTGACCGGGGCCGAACCCCGTATCCCGGGGACCGGATCGTACCGCGCTCCGCGTCCGGGCCCGGTGGTAGCATCCGGCTTGTCCGCTTGCTCAGGCGGGCGCACGAGGGACTATGCAGCAGATCCTGCCGCTCACATTGATCGGCATCCTCCTCATTGTCGCGGTGGTCTCGCTTGCAATGCTGGCGCAGGCCCGGCGGGCGAGCCGCCTGATTGCTCCCCTTCCGCGGCTGAACGCTGAGTCCATCGCGTCGCGCCTCGGCGCATCCGTGGACGGGCTGCCGCGGGCCGACGCTGCGGAGGCCGGAGAGCCCGAGCGGGCCTTCCTTGCCGAGGCGCGGGCCGCCAATTCACGCCAGCGCCGCTTGGCGCTCATTGCGCTCGTCGCGATCTTGCTGGCCCTGGCCGTGGGCATCGGCGACATGCTGCTGCCCGGGCTCCTGCCGCCCCCGGCGCCCAAACTGGCGCTCACGCCGTCCCCGTCGCCGTCGCCCACGCTGGCCCCCACGCTGGCGCCCACGCCCACGCTGGCGCCCACG
>JANYAA010000059.1 GCA_025355255.1 Chloroflexota bacterium
CTGACGACCGCGAGACTGGGCTGCCGAGCACGGATGGCGCACCCGGTGGCCCACCCAGGTCCGGCGTGCGCCCGATGACTCATGGGGTGAGCCCCAGGGTCAGGGTGAGCCGCGGTGCTGCGGGGCGCGGGGCAGCTCACCCGGCGGGTCATCCGGCGGCTCACGCCGTGCCACCCGGCGGCGGCTCACCCGGCGGGTCATCGCGCGCAGACGAGCACGGCCTGCTCACGGGGTGGGTCACGTGGAGCCTGACGACCGCGAGACTGGGCTGCCGAGCACGGATGGCGCACCCGGTGGCCCACCCAGGTCCGGCGTGCGCCCGATGACCCATGGGGTGAGCCGTGGAGCAGCGGGTGAGCCGCGGGCTCGGCCGCGGGTGAGCAGCGGGTCAGCCGCGGGTGAGCCGTGGGTGAGCCGCGGACTCGGGGCAGAGCCGTCAGCCGCGCGAGCCGTCCTGGTTGGTGAACCCCTGGCGAACCGCATATGCGGCCGCCTGCACACGGTTGGTGAGGTGCAGCTTCTCGAGGGCGTTGTGCACGTGGTTCTTCACGGTGCCCTCGGTGATCGTCAGCTCGTTGGCGATCTCCTTGTTGGAGAGGCCATTGGCGACGAGCTGCAGGATCTCGGACTCGCGCCGAGTCAGGATTGAATCACTGGCGGCCGCGGCGCCACCGCGCACGGGGATGCCGCCGGTTCGCAGGGCTTCGAGCAGCTTGCCCGCCACGGCCGGCGCAATCGGCGCCTCGCCGCGCATGACGCCGCGCAGATCCTCAAACAACTGCTCCGGCCGGACGTTCTTCAGCAGGTACCCGTTGGCGCCGGCCTTGATGGCGCTGAACAGGTCGTCGTCGTCCTCGGACACGGTGAGCATCACGATGGGCGTCGCGATCCCGGCGCCGCGGATAGCCGTAACGCCGTCCACGCCCGACGTACCCGGCATGTTCACGTCCATCACGACGAGGTCCGGATGCAGGGCGCGGACCTTGTCCAGCGCGTCCCGGCCGCTCTCGGCCTCGCCGACGACCGTCATGTCGAACTGGGCGCTGATCAGCGTGGCCAGCGCCCGCCGAAACAGCGGCTGGTCATCGACGAGCAGTACCCTGAGCTTGGGCGGAAGGTGTGCCACGCGTGTCCTCTGCGTCGAGTGCGACGACGATCCTCGTCCCCTCGTTCGGGGCAGTATGCACGGTGAGCGTCCCACCCACCTGTTCCACCCGCTCGCGCATGCTCGCCATGCCGAAACCGCCCTCCATCGAGCGGGCGGCGGTTGCCGGGTCGAAGCCCACGCCGTCATCCTCGATGGTGAGCGTGGGCACGTTGCCGGTGCAGTCGATGCGAACCGAGACATGGCGCGCGCCCGAGTGCTTGCGGGTGTTGGTGAGCGCCTCCTGGACGACGCGCAGGAGCTGCACCTCAACGCGCGGGCTGAGGGCACGGCGCGTGTCGCCCTCGCACGTCACGGTGGCGAGGATGCCCGTCTGGCGGCTGTACTTGCGCAGGTACTCGCGGAGGCTGCCCTCCAGCCCGTCGTCCTCGCGGACGGTCTCGCGCAGACCCAGGATGGCTTCGCGGACGTCGCGATATGCCTCATCGGCGGTTTCGGCCAGCTGGCTCAGCTCGTCAGCCATGACGTGGCTGGCCTCGTCCTTGGCCCGTGTCTCCAGCGAGCGCAGCTGCAGGTGGATGACGCCCAGCACCTGCGCGAGCGAATCGTGCAGCTCGCGGGCGATGCGGTCACGCTCGGCGTGGATGGTCCACTGCTCCTCCGCCTCGTGGAGGCGGGCAGTGCGGACGGCGATGGCGGCCATGTCGGCTAGGGCGCCCAGAAGCGTGCGCTCCCCTTCTGTGAAGGGACGGCCCTCGCGAACGACGCACAGCTCACCAAGGACCCCGTCCGGGCCCCGAAGCGGTCTGGCGGCCCAAGCCCGAGTTGCGTCCTTGACCACCAGCGGGCACGAGGGGTTCTTGGGGTGCTGGATGGGCGTGTCGCCGTGGGCGACGAGGCAGACGCTGCCGTCGTCCGATATCGCGAGGCGCTCCCGCGTGGTGAGCGGCGCGGTGAGGCTGGCGGCCGGCGCAGAGGAGCTGACGGACTGGATGGTTGCCACCGGCCCGTCGTGCGCTTGTGCCCGGGGATCACCGTGCACGTCGTGGCCGGGTCGTTGGAGCGGGCGCGCTTCCGACAGGCAGGCGACGGCGCGTTCGGCACCAAGCAGTTCGCGCGCGTGCATCGTGATGGTGGCCAGCACGTCGCGCAGGTCGTTGCGCCCGGTGAGCTGGAGGGCGACGGCGTAGAGGGCGGCGCGCTCCTTCTCACGCCGGTGGAGATCCGCGACCGTGAGGCCCAGCTGCGCGGCGCCGGCGATCTCGCCCGAGATGTCCGCAAAGGCGGCCTGCGAGATGTCGGGCTCCTCCGGCGGGTGGAACGTGAGGCGGAGATGGCCGATGCGCTCCACGCCGCGGATCAGCGGCAGATCCAGGATGCCGGTGTCCACGGCCTGCCGGCGGCTGTACACGGGCTCGGTCTGGGCAGGGTCGGCGGGCTCGTCCAGGATGGTGCCCAGCCACGCGAGCCCGCCGGGCAGGACGGCGGGGCGGCGGATGACGAGCGGGCCATCGTCCTGCGTGGCGATGGTGACGACGCCGGCCAGAGCACCGGTCTGCGTGACAACCCTGTCGAGCGCCTGCTCCAGGAGGTCCGGAAGGCTGAGGCCGCCGCGAACCGCCGAACTCACGGCGTGGGTGACGGTGAGGTCCTTGTTCTGCGAGACCAGCTGCTTCTGCGTGCGATCCAGATAGAGGCTGACCATCGTGGCGAAGACGACGATGGCGCCGCCCATGATCATGGCGGCGATGACGTGGCCGTCAGTGCCGGTGACCTGCGGGTCAAGGATGAACGAGCGCATCACCTCGAACAGCCAGACGAATACCAGCGGCAGGACGAGCGTCGCCCAGCGCAGGTGCGTCAGGCCGGTCTGGCTGCGGCTGGGCTTCATGCGGCGTTTGGGCTCATGCGGCGCCTTCGGGCGTGCGCGGACCCCGGGGACGCGGGACGGCTGTTCTCACGAGTCGAATGTGCCGTTCGATACAGGGGGGTTGTTAGGGCCGAGTGGCCCATACGGTACAGGGACAGGTGGCCTGCTGGGGGGCCCACTCGGCGCGCTCCAGTCGTGGCTCACCCGGTGCGTCATCGGGCGCCCGCGGCGGTCGGCGGGTGCGGACGCGGCGCCAGGGCGGGCGCGGCGCCAAACCCCGTGCATCGGGTGCGGCTCACCCCGTGAGCCATCGGGCGCTCGCCAGCACCTGGGGCTCATGGCGTGGGTCAGGCAGCGCGGGAGGTGCCCCTGGAGACCCGCGCCGGGACCCGGTTGGCTCACCCGGTGAGCACCTGCGCTGGTTGACCCACGGGGTGAGCCGAGGCGGGCGGGGCCGGCGCCAGCCAGGGCGGGCGCGGCTGGGCCATAAGTGCCAGATAAGTGGACCGCGTCACACTCCGGCCATGACCGCACGGACATCCATCCGACAGAACGCCCGCCAGAAGTCCCGGGACGCGCACGGCACGATTGCCCGGGAGGTCAAGCTCGGCCGCACTCGCCACGGGCTGAGCCAGGACGCCCTCGGCAAGGCTGCCGGGTTCTCCGGATCCAAGGTGGGCCGGGTGGAGCGCGGTCAGGCGCCTCGACTCACGATTGAGGACGCCGTCATGCTTCTGGCGTGTGTCGGGCTAGATCTGTTCCTCAAGACCTTTCCTGCGGGTGAGCCGGTGCGCGACGTCCGGCACTCGGCGCTGCTTGCGAGATTGGCGCGGCTGCTGCACGCGATCCTCGGCTGGGCGCTCGAGGTGCCGCTGCCCATCACCGGTGATCGTCGGGCGTGGGACGCGATGATCAGCGGCCCCGGCTGGTGCGTGGGGGTCGAGGCGGAGATGCACCCGAACGACCGGCAGGCGCTGGAGCGGAAGATCGCGCTGAAGGAGCGGGACGGCGGCGTGCAGTCGGTGATCCTCCTGCTCGCGCGGACCGAGGCCAATCGCCAGTTCCTGCGTGCGAACGAGCTGGAGCTGCGGGCCCGCTTCCCGATGAGCGGGCGCGACGTGCTGGCAGATCTCCGAGCCGGCCGGCAGCCGCGGGGTAGCGCGATCGTCTTCCTGTAGCCATCGTGGCGCCGCGGCTCACCCGGTGGGTCATCGGGCGCAGTTCGGCACCGGGTGGGTCATCCAGATCCCGGGAAGCGGTACCAGGGCGGTTCCAGACGAGGTTGGCTCACCGCGTGAGTCGGCGGATGCTTGCGTGCGCGGGATGACCCACCGGGTG
>JANYAA010000085.1 GCA_025355255.1 Chloroflexota bacterium
CCGGGCGCCCCGCGCGTTGCAGAGAAGGGCTAGACTGCCACGCATGTCCAAGCCCACGCAGATCCCGCCCGCGGAAGCGCTCCAACTCCAGTCGCTCATCACGCCCACCGACCAGGGCATCGCCAGCCGCATCCTCGCCCGGACCACCGGCGGCAGCGTCACGCTGTTCGCGTTCGACGCGGGCCAGGGCCTCACGGAGCACACGTCGCCGTTCGAGGCCCTCGTCATGGTGCTCGAGGGCTCGATGAGCCTGACCATCGGCGGCGCGCCCGTGCAGGCGACACCGGGCGCGATCGTCCGCATGCCCGCCAACGTTTCGCACGCGCTCGAGGCGCCGGTGGCGGCCCGGATGCTGCTGGTCATGCTGCTCGACCGCCCGGCGGGCTGAGATCCCGGCGACGCGCCGGTCGACAGACCTTTTCCATGGACGCCGCCCGCGCCGAAACGCCGCGAGCGGCGCGACCTTTCGGGTCACGCCGCTCGCCTGCGACAACCTGCGCTGCAAGATCTAACGATACAACGCCTTCAGCCGTCCCCAGGTCTTCGCATCGGTCGGCGTCGCGAAGCTGTCCTCGGTATCGATGAACAGCCCGGTGTTCGCCACCGGGGCGCCGCCGAAGTTGAACGTCGAGTTGGTCGTCACGTTGGTGAACAGGTCGGTGCTCGACCCGATCCCGACCGGGCCGCGCGTCTGGAAGCCCAGGTTCGCCAGCGTGCCGGCACCGGTGAACGTGGCGGAGACCCACTGCAGGCTCACGTAGATGTTCTGCGGCAGGACGATGTTCATGCCCAGCAGGGAGCCCGCCGGAAACGACAGGCGAACCGAGCCGCCCGCAGCCAGTGATACGGCGGGCAGGTTCGCGAGGAACCCGCCAATGTACGCGCCGCCGCCCGTGTAGAAGCGCACGGCCAGCTGGCCGCCCGTCACGCTGCTCGTGGCGTTGGCGTTCGCGCAGTTGACACCCATCGTGCTGAGGAGCCCGGCGCCGACCGGCGTCATGGCCAGGTCATCCGCGATCTCGTCCGAGCCGGCGAGGAAGACACCCGTCAGGGCCGACGGCGGGTTGGTCCAGTTGTCGTAGTGCCGGACCACGGACGTGGGCGCGAAGCCGATGGGCGTCCCTTCGACGATCGCCTGGACCGCCTCGGTCACGGGGCCGCTGACCAGCACCGGCCGAGCCGAAGCCACACCGGCAAACGCCATCAGGGCAAGCAAAGCGGTAGCAGTCTTCATGGTCGTCCTTCTTTGGAAGGGGTGTGTAGGCTGGCAGCGGGGGAATCCCACTGCGCTGTCGCGTCCCAGTAAGGACGACGTGACAAAAACCTAGCAAGCGCCCCGGCCCGGTTCAAGGGCTCGTTGCCATAATTCGGGGCTCAGGCGGCGGGCCCGGCCGCGATCTCGTCCAGCAGCGCGCCCGCGGCCTCGGCGAGCGCGGCGGACCATTCGTGACCGCCCTCGAACACCAGCGTGCGGGCGTCGGGACGCCGGGCGCGCAGCAACAGCAGGTCCCGCTCGAGCCGCTCCGGCGGGTAGTACGCGTCGCCGCGGCCGGTGGCGGCCAGCACCAGCGGCCACGGGCGCGCCGGCGCGTGCTCGAGCTCGGGCGGCACGTCACCTCCACAGGCGATAATCGCCGCGCACCGGCGCCGCCCGAGCAGCCCCGCGCGGTACGCCATCGCCACGCCCTGCGAGAAGCCCGCGAACACGATTGCCTGCGGCGCGCCAAACTCGCGCTCAAGCTGGTCCGCCACCGCGTCCACGTAAGCCACATTGTCGGCAATCGCGAGTTCGCGGTCCTGGCGCGTCATCCAGTTGGCCACCACCTGCTCGGAGCGTCCGGCGTAGAACGGGTGCAGGGCCTGCACCGAGATGACGCGCCAGTGCCGGGCGCGAGAGAGGCCCGCGAGGTCTCCAAGGAACACCTCGGCCGATTGCGCGTAGCCGTGAAAGCCCACCAGCCACAGCTCCCTGGCTCCCGGGCGCGGCGGCTGCACGAGGTAGCGGCCGTGCACCGTGGCCGGTGCGTGACGAAGCAGCACGGAATCGGGAGTCGGTGACATGGGAAGTCCGCAATGGGGTGCGAGTCGGGGGCTGCGGGAGCGGTCATTCACGTGCACGGTCAGGATAGCCGATGTCCGGACGCAACTTCGTTTAGCCGCTCTGAACGGCAGCCCAATGCGGTGAAACCCCCGCCATCATGGCCCCAAACTTCTCGACCATGAACCTGAGAAAGTCGCAGACAACCCCTTGCACCCCTGTTACACTGGACTTAGTTCGGCTAGGCAACAAAGTATCCCCCGGGGCCCAGGCCCCATCACCAGAGGAGAGTACGGCGATGAAGAATGGACTACACAAGAGAGGGTCGGCGCTTCGGGCCGTAGTTCTCGGAACGCTCGCCGCCTGCGTGATGACCGCTGGTGCCGCGTGGGCCGACGTCACGGTCACCGTCAATCCCGCGAGCATCAATCTCGGCTTCATGAACGTGTTCAACCTTCCCAGCGACGGCGGCGCGTTCCAGTTCGGCTCGGGCTGGGGAATCGGCGACCTGACCGCAGTCTATGCCGGCCCTAACGTGACCCTGGGGCCGAACTGCATCGGCGACCCCAACCCGTACTGGTACATCGGCGGCGGCGGTCCTGGCGCTCCGGGCAACAAGATCATGGACGCCAACCTGTACGCTGAACCGGTGGGATCGCTTCCGGGCCAGAACGTGACGTTCGTCGGGAACGTGATCGGCAACACCCTGACGCCCGCTCACTTCTCCGTGGCGTTCATCAAGGACTTCGCCCCCGACTTCTCGTCCTTCAACACCGTCACGGTGCCGCTGCCCGCGTCGGGCCCGTTCTCGATCACGCTGGCCACCGTCAACGACCCCGCGCGCCACGTGCAGTACGGGTTCGAGACGATCGGCGTCTGCGTGTGGGTGACGGACCTGGCCCAGTTCGGCTCGGTCACCATCGCGCCGTCGCAGCCGACGCCGACGCGGCGCTCGTCGTGGGGAGACCTGAAGGCGCTGTACAAGTAGATCCAGCAGCAACGACAGTGGCGACCGCCCGGGAGTCCCGGGCGGCC
>JANYAA010000132.1 GCA_025355255.1 Chloroflexota bacterium
GTCCAGCATGGAAGGCGTGTTCTGCGAGCCGTCGTCGGCAGCGTCCGTGGCGGGCTTGATCAAGGCCGCCAAGGCGGGGCAAGTTGACGAGGACGCCACCGTTGTGGCCGTCCTCACCGGCAACGGCCTCAAGGACCCCACCACCGCCGAAGCCGGTCTGACCGTGAACGTCACCGAGGCCGAGCCGACGATTGCGGGCGTGGCGCAGGCGCTGGGCTGGACCTGATGCAGCAGCCCATCGGGACGCACCATCGCGTGGTTCCGGCCGTCAAGCCGCCGCCTGTCGGGGAGCCCGGCGCGTGGGACTCGATCCTCGGGCGCCGTCTCGTCGTGGACGTCCCCGCGTCCACCGCCAACCTCGGCGCCGGGTACGACTGTCTGGGTCTGGCGCTGGAGCTGCTCAACCGCGTCACCGTGGAAGCGGTGGAGGGCGACGGGTCCATTGAGGTCACCGTCGCCGGCGAAGGTGCGGGCGAGCTCGGCGGCGACCGAGACAACCGCCTCGTCCGAGGGCTTGAGGCAGCCGTTGCGGCGCAGCTTGGGCCGCGGCCTGCGGCCATCGGCTGGCGCGTGGCGATGCACAATCGGATCCCGCTCTCGCGCGGCCTGGGCTCATCGTCCGCTGCTGCGGTTGGCGGGCTCTGGGCCGGCAACGCGCTTGGCGGCGGAACGCTGGGCATGGACGTGCTGCTGCGGCTTGCCACCGAGATCGAGGGCCATCCCGATAACGCCTCGGCCGTGCTGCTGGGCGGCTTCGTCGTCTCGGCGCATCTGGGCCAGCGCGTGGAGGCGGTGCGGTTTGACGCGCCCGAGGGGCTGCGCGCCGTGCTGTTCATCCCGGAGCGGCGTCTGGCCACGGCCGACATGCGCCGCGTGCTGCCCGCGGAGGTGCCGCTGCGCGACGCGGTGTCGAACATGAGCCGCATCGCGATTGGCGTGGCGGGCATCGCGTCCGGCCGCTGGGATCTGCTGGCGGACCTCACGATCGACCGCATCCACGAGCCGTACCGCTCGGTGGCCTACCCCCAGCTGCCCCGCCTCACGGGTGCGGCGCGCGCGGCGGGTGCGCTGGGCGCGTTCCTCTCGGGCGCGGGGTCAACCGTGCTGGCGTTTGTCGCCCCGGGCGCGGATCCCGCCCCGGTGGAGGAGGCGTTCGCCATGGCGGCGCGCGAGGTGCTGCTGCCCGGCCGGACCGAGGTGGTCACACCGCGCAACAGCGGCCCCGTCATCATTTGATGGTGCGTCATCGTCAGCTGACGCGTCATCGTCGAGGGCGCGTAGCGGCTTCCGATGCTAGGCCTTCGGCAGCCGAACCTCTGGCGGCGCCATCGCGGCCGGCACAAACGCGTCCGGCTCGGGCGTGCCGCGGCTCACGCTGACGGGGATGGTCCCGGCCCATGTGGGCCACGTCTCGTCGCCCTCGTCATCCACGGCGCCGGCGTCGCGGATCTTCGCGGACGCCTCGTCCATCGAGATCCACATGACGCCCGTCGCCTTGCGCTCTTTGTCGGTCATCGGCCGCAACTCCGCCCAGCGCCCTGGGTACAGGTGCTCGATAAAGTGCTCGAGCGCCTGCGCGGCGTACTCGCCGTCCTCAACAACGTGCGCGGTGCCCTGGACGATGACCGAGCGGTAGTTCACCGAGTGGTTGGTGGCCGAGCGTGCCAGGACCAGCGAGTCCATATGCGTGACGGTCACCGACGCGTTCTTGCCGTCGATGGTGCGGACCATCCGGCTGCCGGCGGACGCGTGCCAGTACAGGCGGTCGCCGTGGCGCCACACGCACGTGGGCGTGGCGTACGGCATGCCCTCGTAGACCCAGGCGACATGGCCGATGACCGATGCGTCGAGGATCCCGTCGATGACTGCGCGGTCGTACGAGCCGCGCTGCGGCTTTCGGCGCAGGCGGGCGCGATCGCTGGGGGGCGGGGCGGCGTCTGGCTCGCGGCGCTCGGGCGAGTTGTCGCCGCTCACGCCGGCTGGCCCTCAGCAGTGGGGCTGCGGCGGTAGAGGACCCACATCGACACGCCTGTTGCGCCGCCTGCGCCATATGGCATGCCCGGGTTGCCCCCCATGGCAAAGCTTGTGGGCACGGCGCCGATGTTGGCGATGCGCCAGCCGTCGGACGCCCGGCGTGCGGCATCGGCCGCCACCCAGTCCCAGAGCGGATCCCCAAGCGTGGTGTCAGCGGTGACCAAGAGCTGGTCGTCGCCGATGAGCCGTTCCTTCATCGCCCCTCACCCCTAGCCTCCATGTCGTGGAGCAACAGCGTACGCGGGCCGCCCGCACCGCGCCGGGCCGAGCGGCCGGTACGATCTCGCGATGACTGTCTCCGCGCGGCGCCCAGCACCCACCTCCGCGGTTGCGCTGCGGGCGGGGATCGCCGGCAGCATCGCGTTTGGCCTGCTGGGCTGGCGCGGCCTCCTGGTCCCGTCGCTGGTCCGCTCCATCGAGCCCGCCTTTGGCCGCTCCGACGCGGAGCTTGGCTCCTACTTCCTGCTCACCGCCATCTCGTATGCCGCGGGTTCGCTCATCGGCGCGCGGCTCATCCGCTCGCTGGGCGAGCGCCGGGTGCTGAGCGCGGCGGCGCTCCTCATTGCGTTGGGGCTCATGGTGCAGGCCGTCACGTCGTTGTGGCTGGTGTTCGCAGCCGCGGGGATCTGCGCAAGCCTTGGCGCGTCCGCGTCCGACATGGGGCTCAACGCGTTGGTGCTGGACCTGTTTCCGCACGCGCGCGGCCGGGCGCTCAACCTGCTTCACGTGATGTACAGCGCGGCGGCTCTCGCCGCCCCGCTCGCACTGGCGTTCGGGGTGGGGACGGGCATGCCATGGCAGGCTGCATTCGCCGGGACCGCTGTTGCTGCCGTCGTCATCGCGCTTCTGTTGCTGGTGTTTGTGCCGGCGGACCCAGCGGCCGCAGGCGGCGTGGCGGCGGCCGAGTCCGTGGCGCGGCGCTCCTCGCCAGTGACGGCCGGGGAACCGCCGGCAGAGGGCGCCAGGCGCCTGCCGCCGTTCCTCCTCCTGCTCGCGCTGGCGCTGGCCTGCTACGTGGGTGCCGAGTCGGGCACGTCTGACTGGCTTGTCCGCTACCTCGCGTCGCTGCCGCTGGCCGTCGCCGGATCAGCGCTGACGCTGTTCTGGGGCGGCATTGCGTTTGGGCGCGTGGTGTTCGCCCGCATTGGCAACCGGTTTGAGCCACTGGGGACAGCGTGCGTGCTGGCCTACGCCGGTTCGTGTCTCGTTGTGCTGGCCGTGCTGGTGCCGGTGTCGCCGATCACGCCCTTGCTCTTCGGCCTCGCGGGTACCGCCTTCGGACCCATCTTTCCGCTCGTTGTTGCGGGCGCCGGTGCGCGCATGCCGGGCCGGTCCTCAACGGTGAGCGCCACGATGACCTTCGCTGGCGTCTTGGGCGCCATCGTGTATCCGCCCGCGATGGGCGTGATGTCGGTCACCATCGGCCTGCCCGTGGCGATGCTCGGGACGGCCGTGCTGCTGGCTGGCTGCGGGACGGCGGTGCTGCTCGGGCGACGAGTAAGGGCCTGAGCGTCGCTACTCGGCATCCTCGGTGTCGTCCGCCCGGCGGGTGCCGCCCTGGGATGGCGGCGTCCAGGACTTGTCGGCGAAGCGCATCTGGCGCTGAATGAAGTCGTCGTTCAGGCGCCGAGACTCCTCGGTCAACAGGTCGCGCTCGTAGGTGGCCTCATCGTGCGGGGCGGCACCAGGCTCGGGCTCGGGCTCGCGCTCGGGCCCGCGCTTCGCGTCGCTGCCCAGCAGGCGCCGAAGGAAGCTCATGCGATATCGGCCGGCAGGCCCATAAAGCGCAACGTCTCCGCCCAGGCCTGCGCGGATGCGTCGGCAAAGTCTGCGACCTTGCGGTCGAAGAAGCTGTGCGGCGCGCCCGCGTAGGTGGTGACGGTGTGGTCCACGCCGGCCTTCGCGAGGGCGGCCTCGAAGGTCTCCACCGTGCTGGCCGGGATGCCCTCGTCCGCCCCGCCGAAGATGGCCAGGACGCGGCCCTGCATGTCGCCCGCCACGTCGGCCGGCGCCGGGGTGCCGTTGCGCGACGAGCCCACGGGCCAGCCGTAGAAGCCGATGACGCCGTCGATGTCGATGCCGTACGTGCCCGCCAGCAGCGCGAGCCGGCCGCCCATGCAGAACCCCGTGGCGTAGAGGTGCTCAGGGTTTGCCGTGGCGCGGAGGTGCGCGGCGGCAGCCATGGCGTCGGCCTTGAGGGTCTCAAACGTGGTCTGGCCCACATGTGGCTGGTAGTCGAAATCCGGGCCGCGGTCGCCGATGCCGGCCGTGCGGGCGAAGTAGTCGATGGCGATGGCGTCCACGCCGTGCTCCGCAAAGCGCAGCGTGAGCTCCTTGTAGTACGCGTGGAGACCGCGGACGTCGGGGAGGATGACGATGCCGCGGCCGGTCGGCTGGGCGGCGCGGGCCTCAAAGGCGGCAAACGTGGAACCGTCAGCGGACGTGAGCTCGATGTCGCTGGCGTCGATGCTGCCGCCGGCGATGGGCGTGATGGGCGGACGGGAGTCGTGGTCGAAGCACATGGCGGGCCTCCGGGGCGCGGTCGGCGTGGTGAGTGTCGGCTGGCGCGGCTGGTGTCGGTGTGAGGTGGGCCCCGCATGGTAGTCCGCACGCGGATAAGCGCCGGATAAGCGGGTGTGGGCATGCTCCGCGGCATGGACACCATCCGGTTTGGACAGAAGGTTCGCGCGCTCCGCCGTCGCCGGGGGTGTAGGCAGGAAGACCTGGCGGCTGCGGCGGGCGTGTCGCGGGCGGTTGTTGGGCGCGTGGAGGCAGGGCAGCTGGCGGGTGTGACCGTGCGCGTGGTGGACCGCGTCACTGTGGCGATCGGCGGTTCGGCGGACATCGTGCTGCGCTGGCACGGCGAGGCGCTGGATCGGCTGCTGGACGAGGAGCACGCAGCGCTTGTCGAACAGCTCGTGGCCATTCTTCGTGCGCTTGGCTGGGAAGTGGCAGTGGAGGTGTCGTTCTCACGCTATGGCGAGCGCGGATCCATCGACGTGCTGGCCTGGCACGCCGAGACGCGATCGCTCGCGGTGTTTGAGGTGAAGTCCGTCACGCCTGACATGGGGCAATGCTGTTTGGGATGGACCGAAAGACGCGTCTGGCCCCGGACATCGCGGCAGAACCGCGGCTGGAAGCCCGTCAACGTGGCGAAGATCGTGGTGCTGGGCGACACGAGCACCAACCGCGATCGGCTGTCCCGCCACGAGGCGACGATCCGGGCAGCGCTGCCGTTGGGCACGCGGGAGGTTCGGCGATGGCTGGCAGCGCCAGGGCCGGAGACCTTCGCCGGGGTCCTGTTTCTCCGACATGCTCGCCCAGCGGGCGCTATGGGACGCGGGCGGCAGCGTGTGCGGCTCCTACAGGCCGACGCACGCACACCGCTCGGCGCTGCTTCTCCGAAATGACCGCGACACGGGCGCTAATTCGGTCGTATCGCGATGGCGTCCGCTCCACGAGCATCTCGGCCGAGAGGATGCGGAGAACGGGCATAACGCTCCTGTAGTAAGCGTCTCGGCAGAACGGGCCGGCGCCTGTTCCAGAAGGCTCGCCAGACGAGCATCCCGCGGAAGCCTGGTCGCAACCGGTTCCAGCCGGGCGCACCAGCCCAAATCGCGGGCAGCGCCGCACCCTCCGCTAGAATTCGGCCGCCATGTCAAGCCCACTCGTCGTCATGAAGTTCGGCGGCTCGTCCGTCGCCAACGCGGACCGCATCCGCCGCGTCGCGCGCCGCATCGCCCGAGAGCGCGCCAACGGCAGCCGGCTGGTGGTTGTCGTGTCCGCGATGGGCGACACCACCGACGAGCTGCTCGCCCTGGCCGCGGCCATCACGGATGATCCGGATCCGCGCGAGCTCGACGTCCTGCTCGCCACCGGTGAGCACCAGTCAGCGACGCTCGTGTCGATGGCGCTCCACTCGATCGGCACCCCGGCCATCAGCCTCACGGGCCCACAGGCGGGCATCACCACGGACGGCACATACGGCAAGGCGCGGATTGCCGGGATTGACCCGCGGCGCGTTGATGCGGAGCTGGCGCAGGGCAAAGTCGTCATCGTGGCGGGCTTCCAGGGCCGCAGCGTCAGGCGGCTGGAGCACCTTGAGGATGCGCCGGGCGCCAGCGATGTCCATGCCGCGGAGATCACCACGCTTGGCCGCGGCGGCTCGGACACCACCGCCGTCGCGCTCGCCGCGCAGCTCAAGGCGGATCGCTGCCAGATCTTCACCGACGTGAAGGGGATCTACACTGCGGACCCCCGGCTTGTGCCGGATGCTCGCCAGCTCCCCGTCATCGGCTACGAGGAGATGATGGAGTTGGCCCATCAGGGCGCGCAGGTCATGAACGTCCGGGCCGTGGAGCTCGGCTGGGTCAACGACGTCGTCATCGAGGTCCTCAGCTCGTTCGAGGACGCACCCGGTACTGAGATCAAGGAGGACCCGTTCGTGGAGCAGCGGAACAAGGTCCGGGGGCTTGCCCACGACCGGAACGTCGCCAAGGTCACGCTCGTGGCCGTGCCCGACCAGCCCGGTGTCGCCCGTCGGGTGTTTGACCCGCTTGCCGCGTCCGGCATCACCATCGACATGATTGTCCAGAACGTGAGCCATGGCGGCGCCACGGACCTGTCGTTCACGATCCCGCGCGTCGAGTTGGCCAAGGCCAAGCGGATCCTCGAGCCGCTTGTGCGCGAGCTGGACGCCCGCGAGCTCACCACCGACAGCTCAGTGGCGAAGGTGTCGATCGTCGGCGCAGGCATCCAGAACGCGCCTGGCTACGCCGCGCGCATGTTCGGGACGCTTGCAGACAACGACATCAACATCGAGATGATCTCCACGTCTGAGATCCGCATCACCACGATCATCGCCGAGGACCGAGTGGAGGACGCCGTCCGCGCGCTCCACGCGACGTTTGCACTCGAAGTGCCCGAGGCGGCCGAGACCGCCGCCGGCTGACGGTGACGCAGGCCGCCCTCTCCGCGCCGTACAGCCGGTTCGAACACTTCGCGCAGACCGGCTCCACCAACGATGTCGTCCGCGGCTGGCTTGCCGCGGGCGCAGACGAGGTGTGCGTTGCGGTTGCCGACGAGCAGACGGCGGGCCGCGGGCGCCAGGGCCGAACTTGGCGTGCGCCTGCTGGTGCCGCCCTCCTCCTGTCGCTTGGCTTTCGCCCAAGCTGGCTTCCCGCGGACCGTGTCTGGCGCCTGAGCGCTGTGGTTGCGCTGGCGATGGCCGACGCAGCCGAGGAGGTTGCCGGGCTGCCGACTGGCGCCGTCCGCCTGAAGTGGCCCAATGACCTTGTGGTTGAGACGAGTGGGCCGCGTGCCAGCCTTTCGGGCATCGAGGATCCGGCCGTGGCCGCTGCGCTGCTGCGCGGCCCGGTGACG
>JANYAA010000160.1 GCA_025355255.1 Chloroflexota bacterium
GCGCCTTGTCACCACCGATGACCTTGTGGGCCGCAGCGCCCAGCACAGCTCGCTCATCGCCCTGCTCGTGGAGACGGGCCACAGGCTTGGCTTCCGCTGCTGGGTGGCGGGTCGCCAGCAGGGACGGCGCCACCACGGCGCCACCCTGGGAGATCTCCTCGACGCCAACGAGCGCAGCCAGCCGCCCAGCCTCTCGCGTATCCGCGGCGAGGACCTTGAGGATGTGGATGTGGCTTGGTACGTCCGCGGTCGGGCGCTGTTGCTCTGGGAGGTGGAGTGGACCGCGATGCTGTCCGAGCCCATCCTGCGCCGCCACGCGCGTATCCCCGACGACGAGCGTGTCGTCCGCTTCCTGGTGACGCTGCCGGAGCGCACCGAGCTTGTGCGGCACAAGCTGGAGCGGTCGCCGCTGCTGCGGGCTGAGTTTGCCCGCGCGGGCTGGCACGTCTTCAAGGCGCACCATCTGCGCGCCTGGGCGCGCGCTGATCGCCCCTCGCTCGACGATCTGGAGCCCCTGCTGGGTCTTGATCCGACCATCGAGCGCAACGACAACCAGCTGCCCCTGTTCGGCGGCGACGACGCCTCTGCGGGCACATCGGGGCGTCCGCCCGCGCTACCCTAGGCCGTCTAGACACGACCACCACGCTCCACAACGAGGCCTCCGGTGACCCAGCCCGAAACGGCGCCCACGGCGCTTGACCAGATCTCGTCGCGCTTCTGGGAGGAGTACCTGCGGCTCTCGCCCACCACCGCGACGCTGTACGGCGACACCCGCTACGACGACCGGCTTGAGGATCCGGGGCCCGAAGGCCGTGCCGCTGTGCGTGCGCTCTTCGAGGCGACGGCGGCCGAGGCACTGGCGATCCCCGAGGCAGGCCTTGCGGTTGAGGACCTGATCACGCGCGACATGCTCCGGATCTTGGCGGAGAACGCTGTGGAGGAGGACGAGCTAGCCTTCCACGAGCTGCGCGTCGTGGACCAGATCAACGGCATCCAGACATGGCTGATGCAGATTGTCCAGTTCCAGCCCGCCGATTCCACTGAGCGGCTGGAGAAGCTCCTCGCCAGGCTCACGGCCTACGGGCCGGTCATGGACGCAACCATCCAGATCATGCGCGAGGGTGTGGCCTCGGGCCGCACGTCTGCCCGCATTGTCGCCGAGCGCACCATCGATCAGCTCAAGCGCCTCATGGCGATACCGATTGAGCAGGCGCTGATTGCGTCGATGGCCCAGGTTGCCTCCGAGGCGGACCGTGAGCGCGTCCGCAGCGTCGTGCGCGACGTGGTGTATCCGGCGGACCGCCGGCTGCTGGAAGCGCTTGAGGACTGGTACCTCGCCGCCACACGCGAGCAGCCGGGTCTGGTCTCCGCACCTGACGGCGAGCGTCTCTACCGCCACGCCATCCGCTCGTGGACCACGCTCGACATCTCGCCGGCCGACGTCCACCAGATCGGCCTGGAGGAGCTCGCCGCCATCGATGAGCAGCGCCGCGAGATTGCCCGGGCGGAGGGCTTCGGCGATGACGTCACGGCGTATCGCGCCGCGCTGGCCGCCGATCTAGCCAACCAGGCGTCCACCAAGGAAGAGCTGGTCGCGCGCGCCACTGAAGACATCGGCCGGGCCGCCGCCGTCGCCCCGCAGGTCTTCGGCCGCCTTCCGCGCGCTGGCTGCGAGGTGCGCCCGGTGGAGGAGTTCAAGGAGAAGGACGCACCCTTCGCCTACTACTTCCCGCCTGCCGTCGACGGCTCCCGCCCGGGCATCTACTACGTGAACACCTACGACCTGCCCAGCCGGGGCTACTCCAAGCTTGCCTCCACCACCTACCACGAGGCCATCCCCGGCCACCACTTCCAGATTGCGCTGGAGATGGAGCACCCCACGCTCAACGTGTTCCGGCGACTGGGCGCGCGCATGGTGGGCGGAGCGTATGTGGAGGGCTGGGGCTTGTACTCGGAGCGTCTGGCTGACGAGCTGGGGCTGTACCGCAGCCCGGCCGAGCGCTTCGGCATGCTCGATGCGCAGGCCTGGCGGGCGTCACGGCTGATCACGGACTCCGGCATGCACGGCCTCGGCTGGTCGCGCGAGCAGTCCGTCGCGTGGCTGCTCTCGACGGGCCTGTCTGAGACGGACGCCAACGTCGAGACGGACCGCTACATCGTGTGGCCCGGCCAGGCGCTCACCTACATGATGGGTATGCGCCAGATCCGCGACTTGCGGTCACAGCTGGAGGCGCGCGACGGCGTTCGGTTTAGCCTCAAGCGGTTCCACGACGAGCTCATCGGCCACGGATCGCTGCCGCTGGCGACGCTGGCCCGGGAGCTGCCGAAGTGGGTCACGCCCGCCGGCTGACCCCGGCATTGTTCACGCGGTTCAAAACCGCGCCCGGCTCAGGCGAGCCGCTGCCGAAACCCACGCCCAGCGCGTCATGGTGCGCAGGAAGAGGGAGCGCTGGCCGCCGGCGGCGTCTGACCGCAGGCCCTCATGGCGATCAGCTCCACCGCCGGTGTGCGGAGCGGCCCCGGCGGGATGGGCACGGGCGCTGAGCGGACAAACCGCAGCCGCAGCAGTTCGGAGTCCGGGCGCAGCAGTGTGCGGGCTGCACCGGGGCCAGCCGCAGGGGGAGTCATGTCACGCAGGATAGCGCGGATTTGGCGCCCGTTGGGCCAAAGGCGTGCGGATTTCGTACCCCAATCGACTGCAGAAGACGAAATTCGTGTTGACGGGCCGTAGACTCCTGTGGCAGGATGGTCGAAGTCGCTGCTCTGCCCGCCCGGCGCACCGGTCTGCCAACCGACGCTGCGAGTGGGGCCCCGCACGTCGCCGGTCCCCTCGGCGGCCCTCAGCCCGATGGGCTTTGCGGGGTCGACACCAGGAGGCATCATGACCGCCGAGCCCACGACCAAGCCAGCCCCTGCCCTTGTGCGCCGCAAGCAGCTCGAGATGTACCGCCGGGCGCTCGCAACGCTCCCGGGCGGAACCAACTCGAACTTCCGCGCCTGGGGCGAAGACACGGTCTACATCGACCGTGGCAAGGGCGGCACGATTTGGGACCTCGACGGCAACGAGTACATCGACATGCGCATGGGCTACGGCCCGGTGATCCTCGGCCATGCCGATGAGCGCGTGGACGACTATGTCAACGAACGCATGCGCCGCGGCGTCAGCTTCTCGCTCACGAGCGAGGACGAGGTCAAGGCGATGGAGCTCGTCAAGGAGCTCAACCCCTGGGTGGCCCAGGCGCGGATGACCGTGTCAGGCACCGAGGCCACGATGCACGCGATGCGGCTGGCCCGGGCTTACACCGGCAAGACCAAGATCGTGAAGTTCGAGGGCCAGTACCACGGCGTCCACGACTACGCGCTCATCAGCGTCGCACCCAACAACATTGCGGACCTCGGTGACGAGGACAACCCCGTCGGGCTGATCTGGGGCCGCGGCATTCCCGAGATCATCTCCAAGACCATCGTCCCGGCTCGGTACAACAACCTCGCCCAGCTCCGGCGGCTCTTTGAGCGCGATCAGGACATCGCTGCGGTCATCGTGGAGCCCGTGCTCGGCAACGCCGCCGGCATCCTCCCGCAGCCGGGCTTCCACAAGGCGATGCGCGCGCTGACCGAAGAATTCGGCATCCTGCTGATCTTTGATGAGGTCAAGACCGGCTTCCGCTTCGCCAAGGGCGGCGCTGCCGAGTACTTCGGCATCACCCCGGACGTCGTCACGTATGCCAAGGCGATGGGCAACGGCTATCCGGTGGCCGCATTCGGCGGGCGCAAGGAAGTCATGGAGATGCTGCCCGACAAGGTCAGCCATGGCGGCACCTACGCTGGCAACCGTGTCGCGGCGGCAGCGGCGACCAAGACCCTCGAGATCCTGCGCGACACCACGGCGCTCGCGGACATCCACGCGGCCGGCAAGCGGCTGCAGGACGGCATCGCCCAGGTGGTCAACGCCAGGGGCCTGCCGTTCCACTTCACGGGCCACTACCCGATGTTCGCGGTGATGTTCACCGAGAAGGTGGCCACGGAGTACCGCGACTGGGCCAGCACGGACCACGAGCTGTATGACGCTGTCGCCCTCGGCATGCACGCCCGCGGCGCCATGCCCGAGCCGGACAGCCGCGAGCCATGGTTCATGTGCGAGGCGCACGCCAAGGGCGACACGATCGACCGGATCGTCGAGATCTTCGCGGACTCGCTGAACGCCGCGCTTGAACTGCGCGCACACGGCGGGCTGGACGGTGGCCATGGGGCATACGCCGGACAGGATGAGCACTGAGCTGGAGCGGGGAACCGATGCGATGACGCTCGACGGCAACGCTGTCCGTTCAGTGGACCGGGCAGCGGCCCTGCTGCTCGCCCTGGGGGAGAGCCACGGGGAAGCCGGTGTGACCGAGCTCGCGCGCCGCCTCGGACTGCACAAGTCCACCGCGTCGCGACTCCTTGCCACGCTCGAGAAGCGCGGTCTGGTAGAGCAGGACGAGGAGTCGGGCAAGTACCGGCTAGGCCTTGTCGTGATCCGCCTCGCCGGGCACGCCGAACGGGCGCTGGACCTGCGCTCTATCGCGATGCCGGAGCTTGACCGCCTTGCGCGCTCCACGCGGGAGACCACCGGCATCGGCGTGGTCGACGGCGATCTGCTGATGACGGTGGCCCAGGTTGATGGGCCCAACCTCACGGCGATGTCGGACTGGACCGGCCGCGGGGCGCCGCTCCACTGCGTGGCGGGCGGCAAGGTGCTGCTCTCGGATCTGCCCGAGCGGGAGATCATGCGGCTCGTCAAGCGCGGTCTCGGCCAGTGCACGGACCGGACCATCACCGCGCTGGAGCCGCTCCTCGAGGAGCTTGCCCGAGTCCGCCGACGCGGCTTCGCCACCGCGTTCGGCGAGTACGACAGGTCGCTCAACGCCATCGCCGCGCCGGTCTACGACGTCCGCGGCCACGTGGTGGCGGCGCTCGCCGTCTGGGGATCCAGTGCGCGGATCACGCCAACCCGGGTGCCGGAGCTGGTGCTGGCCGCTCGGTCGGCGGCTGCGGCGGTCTCGGTTCGCCTTGGCGGCACCCCCGCGTAGCGCTCGCTCGGTCGCCCTCGCGGCCACACACGTTGTGGCCCGCGCTAGGCTGTGCCCATGAAGATCCCGGCTGACATCCAGACGGCGGCCCTGCAGATCCTGCTGGGCACCGTTCTGCCGATCCTGCTCATCCTGATCATCGCGTTGCTGATCAACAGGACGGCGCACCGCTTCGTCCACGGCATCGTGCGGCGCCTGCTTGACCGCGAGACCGCCGAGGGCACCGCACAGGAGTTGAGTGCCGTCGAGGTCAAGAAGCGCATCGACACCATCGACGCGCTGTCCACCAACACCATCCGCGCGTTTGTGGCGCTGATCTCGCTCGTGATGGTGTTGGGGAAGCTCAACCTCGATATCGGCCCGGCGGTCGCCGGTCTGGGCGTGGTGGGCATCGCGGTGGGATTTGGCGCCCAGAGCCTCGTCAAGGACTATTTCAACGGGGCGCTGATCCTCATCGAGAACCAGTTCGCCAAGGGCGACGTCGTGACCATCGCGGGCGTCTCGGGTGCCGTGGAGGACTTCAGCCTGCGGCGCACCACGCTTCGCGACCTCAACGGCGCGGTCCACACCGTCCCGAACAGCGAGATCCGCGTGGCGTCCAACATGACCCGTGTCTGGGCCCGGATCAACCAAGATGTTCTGGTGGCGTACGGGACGGACATCGAGCGCGCCAGCGGCGTTGTGAACGACGTGGGCAAGGCCATGATGGCGGACCCCGCCTGGCGCCGTCGGATCCTCGAGGCGCCAACTGTGGAGCGCGTGGAGGCGCTGGGGGAATACGGCATCACCCTCAAGATCCTGGCCAAGGTCCGGGCGCCGGAGCAGTGGGCCGCCGGCGGCGAACTGCGCAAGCGGCTGCTCGCGGCGTTTGCCACGCACGGCATCGAGATCCCCCGGCCACAGCGCGTGGTGCTTGACCGCTCACCCGAGTCCCACACGCCTGTCGGCGGGCCCACCGAGGACGACCTGTCGCTCGGAACCGACTAGCCCAGCCAACGCGCCCCCGGCCGTCGCCCTATCAGGGCTCGTGGTAATTGCCAGCAATAGTCGCGCCGCAGCGGTGGCGGGCCGCGCCAAGGCGTGTGCTGCGCCCCGCGATCGGCCGCTAGACGGCTGCGCCATCACGTGCGGTGATATTTCAGCGGGCTTCGAACCAAGATCCGAGCTTTCGCCTCGTTTGGCTGTCGGCGCTGGCAGCCACCATGGGGTTTATGACGAGTGGTGATGGCCCGGCCCAAGGGCGGCCAAGCTAGCCGCCGCCAACGCCGGTGTTGCGCACACGCGCCGCACACGTGGTGGCATGGCGCGGCGCGCGTAGAATGACCCGACCTTCCAGCGCAGCCGGAGCAACCCGTGAGCGACGAACCTCAGTCCCAGGGCGGTCCCGAGATCGAGAACCTGTTCGCGGAGACGCGGACGTTCCCGCCGGATCCGGTGTTTGCCGCCGCAGCCAACGCGCAGGCCAGCCTCTACGACGAGGCGAACGCCGACTACGTGGGCTTCTGGGAGAAGCAGGCCAAGGAGCGCATCTCCTGGTACACGCCCTTTGGCGAGACGCTGAAGTGGAACCTGCCATTTGCCGAGTGGTTTGTCGGCGGCGAGCTCAACGTCGCCTACAACTGTGTTGACCGCCACGTGGAGCGCGGTCTGGGCGACAAGGTGGCGTACCACTGGATCGGCGAGCCGGGCGACACCCGCACGCTCACCTACGCGGACCTGATGCGCGAGAGCTCCAAGGCCGCCAACGCGCTCCTCGAGCTGGGCATCCGCAAGGGCGACCGCGTTGCCATCTACATGCCGATGATCCCGGAGCTGCCAATCGCCATGCTGGCGTGCGCGCGCATCGGCGCCCCGCACACGGTGGTCTTCGGCGGCTTCTCGGCCGAGGCGCTGTCCAGCCGGATCAACGACTGCGGCGCGAAGGTCCTCATCACGGCGGACGGCGGCTGGCGGCGCGGCAAGAAGGTGGGCCTCAAGCACCACGCCGACGAGGCGGTGACCCAGGCTCCCACCATCGAGCACATGATCGTGGTGGACCGCTTTGGCGACGGCGCCCATATGGTCCCGCGCCGCGACCTTTGGTGGCACGACCTCGTCAACCGCCAGAGCGAGGTCTGCCCGCCGGTCCCCGTGGACAGCGAGCACATGCTCTACCTGCTGTACACCTCGGGCACCACGGCCAAGCCCAAGGGCATCCTGCACACGTCCGCCGGCTACCTGGTCGGCACGGCGTTCACCCACTGGGCGGTATTCGACATCAAGCCGGATGACGTCTATTGGTGCGCTGCCGACATCGGCTGGGTGACCGGCCACAGCTACATCGTGTACGGGCCGCTCGCCAACGCCACCACGGGTGTCATGTACGAAGGGGCGCCCGACGCGCCCACGTGGGACCGGTGGTGGGAGATCATCGAGCAGTACAAGGTCAACATCCTGTACTGCGCTCCCACGGCCATCCGGGCTTTCATGAAACAGGGCGAGCAGATCCCCGAGGCGCACGACCTCTCCTCGCTCCGCGTGCTGGGGTCCGTCGGCGAGCCGATCAACCCCGAGGCCTGGCGCTGGTACAAGGACGTCATCGGCGGCGGCACCACCCCGGTGGTGGACACCTGGTGGCAGACCGAGACGGGCCAGATCCTGATCAGCCCGCTCCCGGGCGTGACGACCACCAAGCCGGGCTCCGCCACGTTTGGCCTGCCGGGCATCGATGCCGATGTGGTGGATGCCGACGGCAAGTCGGTCCCGTTTGGCGGTGGCGGCTACCTTGTGCTCAAGCGCCCGTGGCCGGCGATGCTCCGCGGCATCTACGGGGACCCGGAGCGGTACAAGCAGACGTACTGGAGCCGATTCCCCGGGATGTACTTCGCAGGCGATGGCGCCAAGCGCGACGAGCAGGGCTACCTCTGGCTCCTCGGCCGCGTGGACGACGTCATGAATGTGGCCGGCCACCGGATCTCCACCACCGAGGTGGAGTCAGCCCTGGTGGACCACCGCTCCGTGGCCGAGGCGGCCGTCGTGGGCAAGAACGATCCGATCAGTGGCCAGGCGATCTTCGCGTTTGTCACCCTCAAGTCAGGGCAGGAGCCGTCGGACGCGCTTTCGGTCCAGCTGCGTGAGCATGTGGCATATGTCATTGGACCCATTGCTCGCCCGAAGTTCCTGATGTTTGCCCCTGACCTTCCCAAGACGCGATCTGGCAAGATCATGCGACGGCTGCTCCGCGACATCGCGGAGGGGCGTGCGCTGGGCGACGTCACAACTCTTGCGGATGCCACCGTGGTGGACACCATCCGCTCCAACACCGGCAAGGCCGAGGAGGATTGATCGCGTGCCGTTTGGTTTCCTGAAGCGTCGTCCCGACGATCACGGGCATGGGTCGGATGCGGGACAGGGTGGGGGAGCGGGAGGCCCTGCAGCGGGCCCCCGGCTTCGCGGTGTCTCATTTGAGGCGATCACGGAGGACTGGCGCCTCGCCGGCCAGATGGACATTGAAGGACGCCTGTCGGATGCCCTCAACCACGGCAAGAAACTGTCCATCCACGACATTCGCTGGGGTTCCCCCGAGACTGGGGCCGTGCTGGAGCCAGCGCCGGGCTTCCAGAGCGTTGACCCCTACGACCTGATCCTGGTCACGGCGGGCGACGAGAGCCTGCCGCCCCTGACGGACGCTGAGCGGGCTGCCCTGGTCATCCAGAAGACGCCCTTCCACGTGGTCCTCGAGGTGCCGCCGTACCGCGTCGCGGGCACGGTGTACCTGTTCCCGGGCGCGGGACCGGAGCGTCTGATGGACCGTTCAGCCGGGATGTTCCTGCCCGTGACGAGCGCGGCCGCCACGCTGGACGGTGTCGAGGTGACGGACCCGGAGGCCGACGTGCTGCTGGTCAACCGCTACTACTTGCGGGGCGTGGAGCAGGTAGACCAATAGCCGGCTCCCCGCGTCGCGACGGATGCCTCACCACAAGACGAAGGCCGGCGATTGCCGGCCTTCTGTCGAATCTGGAGCCGATGCGCACCGGCTCCGGGCTAGTGCTCAATCTCGGGGTCCGGTGTCGTCACCGAGATGGCGCCATCGGCCTTACCCGTGATCTCAGCAGCAAAGCCGGCAAGCGACGGGATGACGGTGTCAAAGTCCACGTCCCAGCGGTGCGACGTGTGGAACAGGAACTCCCCGTACGGGCCTGAGGTCACCGTGACAGCCGAGACGCCGGGCAGGCGGCCCAGCGCCCGGCGAAACGAGGCCACGCTGGCCACCGACACGAGTCCGGTGACGATGATCTGGGTTGACCTGACCTCTGCCCCGGCATCGACCGCCGAGTGAGCGACCCCGGCCGGGGCAGCCGACACCGCCTTTGTGGGCGCGGCCTCCCCAAGGCTGGGGTCATGGACCGCCGCGGGCTGCGCGGCCTTGAGCGGCTCAGGCGCCGCCGCGCGTGCTGCGGGCGGCTCGACGACAAGCGACTCGGTGAGCAGGGCCGCCTCCGCCTCGGCCTCCGCCTCGTCCGCCGACCACGCGGGCTCCGCCTCGGCTTCAGCGGCGTCGGCATCGGACGCACTCAGCGTGTGCACCGGCGCGCTGGCCAGCGACGGCCAGGTCGGATCCGGGTTGAGGAACGGCTCGAGGGATGGCGGCTCGGGCATGGTCTCGGCAATCGTCGCGAGGCGAGCTGGGTCCTCCTCGGCCAGGAAGTGACGGAAGAACTCGTCCATGGTCGCGCGATAGGTGTTGACCGCCGCCTCCATCTGAGCGCTCCGCTCGCTGGCAACGGCCGCGTGTGCGGCAAGCTGCTCTTCGAGGAGGTGCTTGCGCGCTGCAGTGCGGGCGTCGGCCTCGACCTTGATGCGCGCCGTCTCAGCCTTGGCCCACTCCCGGATGTCGGCGATGTCGTCCTCGGAGCGCATCCGGAGGGTGGCGGCGCCTCCAACCAGCTGCTCCTGGATGTGCTGCGAAACGCCCTTGGCCTCGTCCGCAACGACGGCAAGCTGGGCATCGCGGGCGGCTTCACTCGTGCGGCGGATGGCCGTGGCGAGATCGACAGCGAATTGGCTGAGCCGCCGGGGTGGCGTCGGCGCGGGCACATCGGCGGCATCGACGTATCCGGCCGCAGTCCGGGGCCCGGAGTCTGTGGCCGGCCAGTCCGCGTTGTTGGTGTCGGTCTTGGCCATGGGGGTCCCTCTGCGGCGGCTTAGTGTCGCTCCAATGCACCGTAACCTTAGCGCCGTTCCTGCTGGCAGTCTCCGGATGTACCGATTTGTCTCCCCGGAGGTACCTCGCGGCCACTTCGAGGCGAACCGGCCTAACATGAGCGTGTGCAGGAATCCGATGAGCCCCAGTTGCCAGCAGAGGCCACCGCCGTAGGCGGCGCGGCGTTTGACGGATTGCCCGGCGTCGCGGACGCGCTCGGCCGAGCGCTGCGCGACCTCCGGATATCCGTGACAGACCGCTGCAATTTCCGCTGTCCCTACTGCATGCCAGCGGAGATCTTCGGCCGCGATTTTGCGTTTCTTCCGCACGCTCAGGTCCTCACGCTTGAGGAGATCGCCCGGTTGGCCGCGGTGTTCGCCGCCATCGGCGCCCGGAAACTGCGGATCACCGGGGGCGAGCCACTGGTGCGGCGGGATCTGCCCGTGCTGGTTGCGCAGCTGGCCGCGCTCCGAACACCCGACGGTGGTCCCCTGGATCTCACGCTCACCACCAACGGGTCTGGCCTCCTGCCGCTGGCCGTGCCCTTGGCCGAGGCCGGGCTGGCGCGGATCACCGTGAGCCTCGACTCGCTTGATGATGCGGTGTTTGGGGCGATGAACGGGGTGGACTTCCCGGTGTCTCGGGTGCTGGACGGGATTGCCGCGGCGCGGTCCGCAGGGCTCGCGCCCATCAAGATCAACACCGTTGTACGCCGCGGCCTCAATGAGGCGTCCATCCTGCCGCTCGCCCGCTGGGCGCGCGACGAGGGCTTGGTCCTGCGCTTCATCGAGTACATGGACGTGGGCCATTCCAACGGCTGGCGTCTGGACGATGTTGTCTCGGCGGACGAGATCCTCGCGGTACTTGGCGCAGCGTGGCCGCTGGAACCGCTCGCCGCTGACTACCGAGGCGAGGTAGCTGGCCGCTACCGCTATCTGGATGGCGGCGGTGAGGTCGGGGTGATCGCATCGGTCACCCGGCCGTTCTGCGGCGACTGCACCCGTGCCCGCCTCGCCGCGGACGGGATGCTCTACACGTGCCTGTTCGCGGGGTCCGGGCTCGACCTCAAGACCCCGCTTCGGGCCGGTGCCTCGGATGGCGAGCTGGCGGCGCTCATCCGCGCGACGTGGTCTGCCCGCGCGGACCGCTACTCTGAGCTGCGGTCTGCAGCGACCAGCCGGCTGCCGAAGATCGAGATGTTCGCTCTCGGCGGCTGAGCCTGATTGCCTCTTCGGCCCAGGCGACCTACCCGCCACCCATCCGTCGCGTGGCCCCTATGGCCACCTGCTGCGCGTCCCGTTGCACATTGGGCTGCTCTGCCACCCGGCTGCCCCGGCTCGCGCCAAACCGACCGGTTCTGGCGGATCTCGCGCGCCCGGTGCCCCATTGGTTGCAATCGGCACTGGGATGCGCAGCAGGGTGTCAGTCAACACCGCCCGGCTCTTGGGCCAGCCAGATAAGTGCCACCAAAGCCCCTTTGGGCATGCTGGGGGCATGGCGACTCGAGAGACGGCGGAACAGCACGGCCGCCGCGAGGCCCGGCGGGCCGTCGCGGAGATCTGTGCCGAGTTTCGGGGGACGCGAGTGCGGCTGGGCCGAAGCCAGTCCACCGTTGCCCAAGCTGCCGAGTTCTCGAGGTCGTACTACGCGCGGATCGAGCGGGGGGGAGATCCGATCTTCCTCCTTTGGGGATCTTTGGGCGGTTGGGGCCGTTCTCGGCCTGGACCTGCGTCTGGCTGCGTACCCGGCCGGCGAGCCGGTTCATGACCACGTCCAGCTGCCCATGCTGCAGATCGCCCAAGGTCTCGTCGCCGCCGCAATCCCGTGGCGCACAGAGGTCACTTTGCCGATTGCCGGCGACAGGCGGGCGTGGGATGCGGTCGCTATGACGCCCGACGGATGGACCGCCTTCGAGGCGATCAGCAAGCTTGGCGCCGTGGACGCCACCATCCGCCGCGTGAATGGAAGCATCGCGACGATCCGCGAGTGGCCCGCGTTGTCCTGGTGGTGAACGACACTGCCCGCAACCGGGAAGCCATGCGAGTCGGCGCCGCGGTCCTGAGGTCGGACTTTCCGTTAGGCGGGCTGGAGGTCAAGCGTGCTCTCCGAGACGGCCACCACCCGCCGCTCAATGGGACCCTCATGGTTCGCCCGCGCCGAGGGATACCCCCGTCGTGACGGTCCATCCACAACATGTCCACATCGTGGACAAACTGGTGGATGGAATCGAGCGTCGGCAGCCCAAGTTGGTGGACAACCCCGTTGGAGTTCGGGCGCCAGCCCCGTATCTTTCGTCTTGCCCGAAGGGGCCGCTAACGGAGGCCAGGAGCGGAGGCGATAGCCTCAAGACCGCTTCGGACCGGAGGCCGAGATTGCATCAAGGCCAGGAAGCTGAGACGGCGTCGCAAGACGGTGTCGAGGGGACCACGGATCGAGATCACATCAAGATCCGCCGGTGAGCCAAGTCTGAGATTGCATCAATGACGCGGTTCGGCCCCGGGCCCTATCGGACGCTTCGTTGCCGGGGTACGGCAGCCCGCAAGGGTTGGCCGCCTCGGGGGCCCAGAGGGACGTGACTGGCATCCCGGTGTCAGTACTCCTTCTGGGCTTCGAAGCTTTAAGGGGTGTGCGGCGGGCGACTCCCCCCACGGGCTAGACTTCGGCCCCATGAGCATGCTGCCCGGTGACCGCACCCTGCCGATTCCCCCCGTTGACCAGCCCGCGCGACTCGCCGCGCTCGTCGCTGCGGTTTGGGCGCGTACGCCGCTGGTGCCCAAGGTGGGGCTCGTCTTGGGCTCCGGGCTGGGATCCCTCGCCGACGGCCTTGAGGATGTGACGTCCATCCCCTTTGACGACCTCCCCGGCTGGCCTGCCGCCACCGCGCCCGGTCATGTCGGCCGTCTGCTCCTGGGGCGCCTCGCCGGCGTCACGGTTGTGGCGCTCCAGGGCCGCTTCCACCTGTACGAGGGCAACGATCCGGGGCTGGTGGTCCAGCCGATCCTGCTGTTCAAACAGCTCGGCGCCGAGATCGTGGTGCTCACCAACGCGGCAGGTGGCGTCAACCCCGCGTATCGCCCGGGCACCCTCATGGTCATCGCAGACCACATCAACCTCACCGGCAAGTCGCCCCTGCTGGGCCAGAACGCGGACGAGCTGGGCGAGCACTTCACGGACCTCACGGATGTCTGGTCGCCGAGTCTGCGTGAGCGGCTCCACGCCGCGGGCGCAGTCGAAGCCGTGAAGCTGGACGAGGGGATCTACGTGGGCCTGCTCGGCCCGAACTATGAGACCCCGGCCGAAGTCCGCATGCTGCGCGGCCTGGGTGCGGACGCCGTTGGCATGTCCACGGTGCTTGAGGCGATCGCCGCACGCTGGGTGGGTCTGGAGGTCTGCGGCGTGTCCCTGGTGACCAACGCCGGCGCGGGCTACGACGGCGTGCCGCTGGTCCACGAGGACGTGCTGGCTGCTGGCGCCGAAGCCGGCCCGCGGCTCGCGAAGGTTCTGCGCCGCTTCATCGCTGGGCTCTAGCTGGCGAGAGCCGCCTGATCGCGCTTAGTCGGCGACCGGGAGGTCTCGCCCCGCGGTCTTGGCCGCGGCCTTCTTCTCCGCCCAGGCGCCAAGCACCTCGTCCTTGTGCGGGCGGATAGGGCAGTGCCCGTCGCGGTTGTTGAACTCGTCGCAATAACCCAGCGGCACGCACTTGGGTGCCAGGAACGAGCCCAGGAACGGCGACACGCCAAAGACCTCGTGGCGGATCAGCTGGAAGAGCCGCCGGATCTCCCACTGAGCCATCGTGCAGAGCCGCAGCCCGCTCATGTGGATCAGCGCCCGCAGGTTCGTGGTCATCACGAGGTTGGTGCGCGTGGCGTTGGGGAACACGAAGCGCGCATCCTCACCCGGGATGCCAGCCTCCAGCATGTCGCCGTACAGCCCAAGCGCGCCGTCCACCTGCTCCTCGTACCGCTCGCGCAGGGAGGCGTCGGCATCGGCAATGGTGGCCGGCAGCATGGTGGCCGCGCCCTTGAACTTCACATAACGCTGGCTCTGCTGGTCAAACGCCACGCCGGCACGGTGGCGGACGAGTTGGTGCGACAGCGTCCGCGACACGCCCGAGAGCGCAAACGTGAACACGATGTGCTCGATGGTTGAGCCGTGGCCGGATTCGATGACGTTGGAGATCAGCCGCTGCATCGCGGCCGCGTTGACCTCGCCATCGACGGCACGCCGGAAGATCTCCTGCGGGTCCAGCTCGGAGTAGCACGTGCGGCAGGCGGTGTAGACCAACGGCACATAGAAGCGCTCGACGATCTCCTTGTCCGGGAACAGGAGCGTCGCCTTCATGCCTAGCTCGTGGCGGCCGGGGTTGCGCGGGATCGCCGTCTTGACACGAGGCTGCGTGGGCTGGGGGGTGGACGCGTCTGCCATGGGTGCAGTCTATCCGCCGCCGCCCGGTGCGGCCCGCTACCGACTTCGGCCCGCACCGCGGAACCACCAGCCAAACAACGCCGTGGAGGCCGTGTACAACAGGATGATGCCGACGAAGTTGACGGCATAGCCGAGGTCAAACCCAAGCCACGCCTGCATCGCCGAGTAGAAGAGGCCGCCGAACACCCAGCCGATCTGCCAGGTCACGCTGGTGGCGGCCGCCAGCGTCGCCCGCTCGGCCTTGTCCACCTGCTCCATCGCGAAGGCGCTGAAGATGGGGTTGCCCGCGTTCATCAGCGCGTTGCGCACGGCCATTGCGGCAATCACGGTCCACAGGATGGGCGAGAACCCCAACACCACCAGGAACGGGATGGAGCAGCCCTGCACGATGACCACGGACGTCACTTGGCCAAAGCGCCGCGCGAGACGCGGTTGCACAAGGATGGCGATGACTGTGCCAAGGGAGGTCACCGCAAACACGCCGTTGAGCTGGGCGAGGTCGAGGCCAAACCTGCCCTGCACAAACAAGTTGAGGAAGGGGATGACCTGACCCGCCCCCACGCCGATCAGGAACCCCGGCAGGATCAGACGGACAAAGCGGCCGCGGTCGCGGACGACGATGCCGAAGCGGGCCCGACCGCGACGCGGATCCGGTGGGAAGGCGGCAGGCTCGCCCAGGCGCTGGAGCCGCGGGCTCTGCTGCGTGCGGGGCCGGTCGTCGCGCAGAAGCGCCATGGTGCCCAGCCCAACCGCCATCAGCACGATCATGATCCCGATGATCACGCGGTACGTGGCGAGGCCCGCGGGGTCAAACCCCAGCGCCCCCGCGATCGCCCCGGCCACCACGCCACCCAAGATCGCGGCCACGATGTTCGTGACGTTCTGGATGGCGAACTGGAGGGCGAAGAGCTCGTTGCGGTGCTCAGGCTCGCTGTGCTCCGCCATATATGGCGCCGTCACCACGCTGATGGCCTGGAAGCCGGCTGACCAGAGACCGGCGGCGGCAACGATCACCACCAGGTTGTCGCCCGCGGCCAGCAGCAGCACCAGCGCAGCGAGGACGGCCGCGGCCCCGCCCGCCAGCACCGTTCGGCGGCCAACGCGATCAGAGAGCGAGCTCGCCGGGAACGCCGTGAGCGTGCCAGCTACCGACGCGATGACGCTGACAACGCCGATGGTGGACCGCGCCAGGCCCAGCGCCTGGAGATACAGGTTGAAGTCGATCCACCAGAGGCTGAGTGCCGCGCCGGTGATCAGGCTGGCAAGCAGGAACAGCCGCGCATCGCGGTGAAAGCGGCCAAACACGTCAAGCCCGGGCAGCCTCCGGCTCGCGGCGGTCACAGCGTCATGGGCTCAGCCGGCCAGGACGTCGCGCAGGTCCTCGAGGTAGCCCGCCCAGTAGCCGGCGTGGTCGTCGCGCGTGGCGGCGTCAAGCCCGGCTTCGGCCCAGCCGTCGTGGAGCAGCGAGATTCGCGAGCCGCCGGGGGCCGCAGCAACCGACCAGGCCACGCGCGTTGTCTCGGCCTCGTCGGCGCCTTCCCAGCGCCATGTGTGGACGAAGCGCACCCCTGGCTCGACCTCGAGAATCCGCCCGGTCACGACGCTGCCGTCGCCGAAGTCCAGCGTGTAGAGGCTGCCCACCGGACCCAGCGGCGAGGCCTCGGTGAACCAGTCGGCAATCCGGGCGGGATCGGAGATTGCCACCCACGCCGCGGCTGGATCGACGGCGGTCTCGACGGCAAGCTCGATCGGAGCGACGCGCGCGGAATCGGTCATCTGCGGTACATCCTCCGGGGGGCGAGCGATGGGCGCACGCACCCCGTCATCGTATCGCGCGCCGGCTCCCGCACTTCACCCGGACTGGCCCAGCGCTTGGTGGAAGAATGCCGTCAGGCGCTGCTCATACCCTGCAGGATCCACGTACATCGCCTGCGTGTGCCCGGCCCCGGCCACCACCCACGTCTCGGGCGATGTAGCACCGGCCGCAACTGCCGTGGCCCGGAGTTCTTGCCCCATCGTGTACGGCAACACCTTGTCGGCCTGGCCGTGGACGAACGCGATGGAGCGACCGCTCAGCTTAGCCACCTCGGTGATGGGGTTGAACGCAATCAGGTTGTCGTGCGCGATGATGTTCGCCCAGAGCAGCGCACCCGGCACGAAGAGATCGGGCAGACCGGTCTGGTCCTTGAGGAATAGCCCGATGGCCGTCTGCGTCACCGTGTAGCCCGAGTCAACCCAGGCCGCTGCGACCTGCGGCTCGTGGCCCGCGGCGATCATCACGTTGCCCGAGCCAAACGAGAAGCCAGCCATGCCGATCTTGGCGGACGGGACGCCCTGCGCACGGACCCAGTCCCAGCCGCCCAAGACGTCGAGGTACTCCTCCGTCCCGCCGGAGAAGCGGCCGTCGTCGCCCTGCGAGTCACCGTGGTCGCGCAGATCCATCAGGAAGACGGAGAAGCCAGCCCGGTGCAGCATGCCCGCGGCGAGGAGCACGGTCGTCTCGCGACGGCAGGACTGAATGCCGTGCACCAGGATCACGGCCGGCGTGTCAGCCTTAGCTGAGGCCGCAGGGATCCACCATGCCGCGAGCTTTGCGTCCGGAATCTGCGGATCGCGCGAGTGGAAGCTGACGTCCTGTGGCGCGGGCATCGCGTATGTGGCCGCGAGCGTGGCGTCATACGGCTTGGGGATGAGGAATGTCTGGGGGGTGTTGGCCCGGTCGGCCTCCCAGCAGGCGCGTGGCGCCTTGCCGAGGCTGTCGTAGATCATGAAGCTGACGCCCAGATACCCGGCACCGCCAAGCGCGACCAGCGCGATAAGCAGCCCGGCCAACCACCGCCGCCAGCGGTGGCCACCACGACCAGCCATGTGTTCGGCCTCCAATCACTCTGCCCAGGCGGAGACGCGCCGCAACCGTGCGTCGCGCGAACGTCGACGGGAAGTGCCACGTGGACGACACATGACATCTACCCGACCGCGATGAGCCGGGTACCGTTGCGCCATGCACGACAAGCCGCAGGCCGTGGGCCCCTGGCGTCGCCGAACGCGCCAGACCGCCTACGGCAACCCCTGGATCGACGTCTTCCACGACGAGGTGGACCGGCCCGACGGCGGCCCGGGGATCTACGGCGTGGTGCACTTCCACACGCGCGCCGTGGGCGTGGTTGTGGTGGACGACGACGGGCGGATCCTGCTGGTGGGCCAGCACCGCTACACGCTTGACGAGTACAGCTGGGAGCTGCCAGAGGGCGGCGTGCCCGATTCCGAGACGATCGAAGAGGGTGCCGCGCGCGAGCTCCGCGAGGAGACGGGCTACGAGGCCAGATCGTGGCGGCGACTCTTCCGCTTCACCACGTCCAACTCGGTCACTGACGAGGAGGGCGTGATGCTGGTGGCCACTGGCTTACGGGCGGGCGAGGCGTCACCCGACGAGACCGAGGAGCTCGCTGTCCGCTGGGCGACCCTGGACGAGGTCCTCGGCGAGATTGAGCGCGGGCAGATCCACGACCTGATGACGATCGCGGCGATCTACCGCTACGCGCTGGAGCTCCGGCAGAAGACATGACGACGCCCCCGGGGTCACCCGAGGGCGTGTCGTGATGGGCGAGCGCCGAGGTCAGGCGCTCGCCTCGCCGTCGTCCATGAACTTGAAGACGAGCCAGCCGAGAACCGCACCGACGATCGGGCCCACCAGATAGATCCAGATCTTCGAGAGGTCACCGCCCACGAGGGCTGACCCGATGGAGCGCGCCGGGTTGACCGAGGCGCCCGACAGGGTGGCCGTGGCGAAGTGGATCGCGACCAGCGTGAGCGGGATGACGATTGGGGCCATCGCCGAGATGCGCTTGGTGACCGTGAGGATCACAAGTACAAATCCCGCAGTGGCCACGGTCTCGATGACCAGGGCGCTGATATCGCTGACGCCCTTGCCGGGGGCGGTGATGCCGGCGCTGACAGCAGCCTGGTTGAGCACCAGCAGCACGAGGATGGCCGCTGCCACCGCACCTGCCACCTGGGCCACGATATACGTCATGGCGTCATTGATGGTGGTCCGCTTGTCGAGGACCATCGCCACTGTGACGGCCGGGTTGAAGTGGGCGCCGCTGCCGTGGGCGAACGCGTAGATGGCTGCCAGCAGGCCAAGGCCAAACGAGAACGGCACCACGAGCAAGCCGGACGTGGGCACGCCCGCTGCACCGATGGCGCCCACGGACAGATAGCCGATGGTCATGAACAGGAATGTGCCGAGCAGCTCCGCGGCCGCCTTCTTGAAATTCATCGCGAGTCTCCATCCCTCTCAGATGCCGCCTCTCGCCCCTCCGGCCCACGCGCGGCGATCGGGAGGGTACGCGGAATGACGTGATTCTGCCGCACATCCCACAATGTCCGCATGCCCAATTTCGCCATCGAGACCCGCGGCCTGCGCAAGGTCTACAAATCCACGGTTGCCCTGGACGCGCTGGACCTCGACGTCAAGGCGGGTGAGGTCTTCGGCTTCCTCGGCCCCAACGGTGCCGGCAAGACCACGTCGGTCAAGCTGCTGCTTGGCCTCACCCGTCCAACGGCCGGGACGGGCACGGTCCTTGGCCGGCCCCTGGGCGACCGCAAGGCACGCGCCCGCATCGGCTACCTGCCCGAGCTCTTCCGCTATCAGGCCTGGTTGAGCGCGCGCGAGGTGCTCTCGCTGCACGCTGCGCTGGCGGGGCTGCCCTCCGCCGCCCGACACGCGGAAATCGACCGCGTCCTGGAGGTCGTTGGCCTCACCGGGCGCGACAGCGAGCGCACGGGCGGCTTCTCCAAAGGGATGCAGCAGCGGCTGGGTCTGGCCGCCGCGCTCCTTGGTGACCCCTCTCTAGTCATTCTGGACGAGCCCACATCGGCGCTGGACCCGGTGGGCCGCGACGATGTCCGCGGGATCATCCGCGAGGCGCAGGCGCGCGGCTCCACGGTGCTGCTCAATTCGCACCTCTTGGGCGAGGTGGAGCGGCTCTGCGACCGCGTCGCCATCGTCACCAAAGGCCGGGTTGTGGCGGCGGGCACCATGACCGAGCTGCTGGGCCAGCCCTCAGTGCGGATCCAGGTTTCGGAGCTGCCGGCTGATCGCGCGTCGCTGGCCGCGTTTGGCCCACTAGCCGATGAGGACGGCTGGCTGGTGATCCGGCCAATGGATCCGGCCCGCATCCCTGATCTTGTCGCTGCCGTTGTCGCGCTCGGTGGCCGCGTCCATGCGGTTGACCCGGGTCGGCGCTCGCTTGAAGATCTGTTCCTCGGCCTTGTTCGAGGTCAAGGCGCGGCCGAAGCCGTGGAGATGGCAGCATGACGCCCCGACTGGTCTTGGTGATCGCCAGCCTCACGCTGCGCGAGGTGGCTCGACGCCGCATCCTCTGGGTCCTGCTGCTGCTGTCGGTGGCGTCGGTCCTGCTGGTTGGATGGGGCGTGGAGCGGCTCGTCACGATCGC
>JANYAA010000206.1 GCA_025355255.1 Chloroflexota bacterium
CGGCGCTCCACGCGCCCTCGCGCAGCCAGGTGTCCTCGAACCCGACGAACTGGTTGAGGTGATAGCGGCGCCATTCGAGGAGCGCGCCGCGGGCCTTGAGCCGGGCGAACTGGGCTCGGAGGTACTTGCCGTCGTGGAGCCACGAGACGGGGTTCGCGGCGTACCAGACCGCGGGGTCCTCGATGTCCGCGTCGCGCGGGGCGCCGTACCAGTAGATGAGGGTGCCGTTCGCCCGGTCGCGGTAGATGAGCAGCGATCCCCGGTCCTCGAGCTCGCCGGATCCCGTGAACATCGAGTCGAACAGCTCGGCGAGGATGCCCTCGCCGGCGACGCCTGCGGTCGTGATCCACAGGGTGAAGGGCTGCTCGCGGGCGCCGGTGCCGGTCGTGAGGGCGGTGAACAGCTCGGCGGACTTGTGGGCGTGGAGCTCGTCGACGATGTTGGCGGACGGGTTGAGGCCGTGCTGGAGGGCGGCGTCGGACGACAGGGAGCGCATGACCCCGCCGCTGCGGGGGCACTCGATCGCGTACCGGTGCGGGACGAGGCGGTCGAGCAGGAGCGGGCTGCGCTGGACCATGCTCCGGGCCTGGCCCAAGACGATGCCGGCCTGGTTGCGGGCGGCAGCGGCGACGTAGACCTCGGGCTCGGGCTCGCCGTCGGCGTCGAGCATGTAGAGGCCGGCGGCGCTGGCCATCGTGGACTTCGTGTTCTTGCGCGGGATGCCGAGGCCGACCTCGTTGTAGATGCGGAGGCCGGTCGCGGGGTCGAACTCCAGGGCCTCCCACCAGAACTCGCGCTGCCAGTCCTCGTAGATGAGCGGCCGGCCGGCCCAGCGGCCCTTGGTGTGGCGGATGTAGCGCTCGCAGTACGCGGCGAAGTGCGGGCCGCCGGTGAGGGCGTCGGGGACCACCGCTCAGCCCGCATCGCCGACCACCCGAAGCCTCGGCGGGAGGCCGATGTCCGCGGTCAGCGCGTCGAGCACGTGCGCTTGGTCGACCCGCAGGCCCACCCGCGCCGAGGGCGACAGGCCGAGCTCGCGGGCGAACTGGCGGATCTCGTCGGCGTTGTCGCGGACGACCTGGTGGAGCGGGTTCTTCACGAGCTCGCCACGCTGCCCCCGGACCAGGGGGCCAGACTGGCCCAGCAGCCGCGCGGCGTGCCGGTAGCGTGCCACGCCCTCGCAGTAGGCACGCAGGACGTCCGCGTCGGCGGCCCTGATGACGCCCGTGTGGCGCATGTCGCGCAGGACGCGCCGCCAGACGGCCTTGGCCGCGTCGTCCATGTCCGCGGGCATCTTCGGGACATCGCGCGAGGGCATCGGCTCGCGCAGGTTGAGGCGGCTCGGGCGCGTCTCGCCGCGGAGCATCTTCACCTTCGTCGGGGTCGGGGCCGGGCCGCGCCTACCCACGAAAGACCGCCGTCGAATGTGGGCAACCGGCCTTGACTCCATGGACGATATCGGCCATGTTATGAGCATGACCACGAACGCAGAGGAGATCACGATGACGACCGAGCCGACCCGTCCGCCAGTTGGGACATCCGCCGGCGCCGACTACGACCGCCTGCTCACCGAGGCGACCGCCATCGCATATCGGATCGCCGACCAGCTCGCCAACGGCGAGTTCCCGAAGGGCCTCGACTGGGGCCACGTCGGCGGCATGGGCGAGACGGTCAGGGGCCTGCGCGCCATCTCCGACCGGATGTTCGCGGAGGGCGAGTACGCCCCCGAGAACCAGTAGGTGCTGCTCACCCTCGCCGACGCCGCGCTCCGACTCGGGGTGGCGGCCTCGACGCTCCGCCACCAGGCCCAGGCCGGCCGCCTGCGGGCGCGCCTCGTCGGCAAGACCTACGTCGTCACGCCGGGCGAGGTCGAGCGGTACCGGCGCGAGCACCTGGGCAAGCCAGGGCGCCCTAGCCATCGGCCCGCTCCGCCGCCCGGCCGGTGAACCGCTCCCACCGCTCGAGCGCGACCTGGACGTACTTGGGGTCGACCTCCATCGCGTAGCAGCGCCGCCCGAGCGTCTCGGCCGCCATGAGCGTGGTGCCTGACCCGCTGAACGGCTCGTACACCGCCTCGCCCGGGCGCAGGTGGTTGCGGATCGGGATCTCGGACAGGAGCACGGGCTTCTGGGTCGGGTGGTCCTCCTTGTGCTCCTTGCTGCCGCCCCCGATCCGCTTGGGGCTGGGAGCCCGCCAGATCGTCGCCTGGTCGTGCTCGCCGATGAACAGGTTGGGCACGCCGGGCTTGCGCACGACGAGGCAGGGCTCGTGGTTCCAGTGGTACCAGGAGCGCCCGATCGAGAACAGGCCCTTGTCCCAGATCACCTGCTGGGCGAGCTCGAACCCGATGCGCAGGAGGCCCGCCAGCACCTCCTGGGTGTGGGCGCTCGCGTACCAGACGTAGCCGACCGGGCGCGAGGGCACCAGGGCGAACGCCTCGGACCAGTCGGCCCGGACGTCGCCGCTGATCGAGGTGTTGCGGTGCCCTCTCGTTCGCCCGTGGGCGCCACTGGCGGCCGGGGTGGCGTCGGCGCCGTCGGCCTGGCCATCGGGCGCCTCGCGCATCATGTACGGCCTGGCGGCGCCCGCCACCACGCCCCAGCCCTTGACCCGCTTGCGGGCGCCGTTGTAGACGCCGTCGCGCCAGGTCAG
>JANYAA010000036.1 GCA_025355255.1 Chloroflexota bacterium
CGAGCGCCGTGGACACGGTGCGCAGCGCAATGTTGGTGGCCGCACGCTCGATGGCGAAGTGGAAGCCCCGGTCCATACGCGGCTCAACCGACCAGCCGTGCTGACGCTCCGCCTGGTAGAGCTCCTTGCCCACCTCCCCAACCATCAGGACGAGGAGCCGCAGGTAGTCCACCGTCGTCACGAAGAAGCCGCGCAGACGCCGCCGCTTGTCGGCTGGGTCGGCCTTGGCAATGGTGGCCATCGTGAGGTAGCTGCGCGGCGCGTCGCCGGTCACGAGGTTGCCGATGCTGGCGCCGTCATCGGCCAGCAGCCCGTGGCCGTCGCTAACCCGGCGGACGATCTCGGTGGCGTCCGCAGGGTGGTTTGCCACGAGGAGCCGGCCGGTCTCCTTCTCGTACCAGCGGAACCCGGCAATCCCGTCGTTGTTGCCGTGGAGGATGCCCGCCTGACTCGCGGGCGTTGTGGGCGGGAGGAGCGCGTGCCAGCCGTGGAGCGTCGCCTCGCCTCGCTGCACCATGCCCCCGAGCGTGGGGACACGTCCTGCACGGATTGCGCCTTCGAGGACCGGGAGGCTGAGCCCGTCCACCTGGATCACGAGCAGGCCGGCGGCGGGATTCGGGGCGTGGCCGAACTCGCGCGCCACTAGACGTCGCACCAGAACGCTGTAGTAGGCGTCGTCGTCACTCACCGCAACGAGCTCGGCAAACACGCTGTTGAGCACCGTCAGCAGGATCGAGGCCAGCAGCGCGGCCCCGGTGTTGGAAACCTCCACGCCGGGCAAAACATGGCTGAGGAGCAAGATCACGCCGAACTGCGCAACCACGCCCAGCAGCTGCGCAACGAGGAGCGGCAGCAACACGAGGAGGGCATGTAGCAGGATCGCGACCGGACCAGCCAGCGCCACGATCGCCAATGCCGCCAGGAGCAGGGCCGGGAGGCCGCTGAACCTGATGTCCGTGGTGCCGGCCGCGATGATGGCGAGCGCGAGGCCGGCGCCGAGATAGGAGAGCAGCGCCCTGCGGACGATGGCGAGCCGCGCCGGCCGCCAGTCCCACATGAGGCGGGCCTGGAGCCGGAGGAGCGCAACCCAGCCCCCGGGCGACCGGGCGGCGGTGGGCGTCTGAGCGGGGACAGACAACGTCGTGCTCCAGGCGGGCGGGCGCCAAGCGTCACACCTGCAGGGGCCAACGTCATGACGAGGCGTCACCCGCCGCCGTCACGAGGTCATCGCCCAAGACGCCACGCCGCCGCAACCGCGGCTCGATGATGCGCAGGCCGCTACTTGGGCAGGACGAAGTTCCCGAACAGCAGCGATGCAAGCCCGAGGGCGAGCACAAGGTTGGCAACAGTCGCGACGGCGAACACGCCGATCGGTCGCCAGCCTGCCTCGCGCAGCGATGAGACCCGCAGCTCCAGGCCGATGCTCACGAACGCCAGGATCAGCGCCCACGTCCGCATGGCGTTGATGGCGGCAATCGCCGCGTCGCCCGTGGCCTTGGGCACGTCGCCCAGCCACAGCGTGGCGATGACAGACGCGGCGATGAAGCCGATGACGAACTTGGGGAACCTGCGCCAGAGCTCGCCGAGGCCGGGGCGGGGCGCGCCGCTCTCGCGGTCAACGACGGTCACGTAGTAGAGCGTGAGGAGCACGGCGACCACGCCCATCAGGGCGTTCTGGGTGACCTTGACGATGGTGGCCACCTTGAGCGCGTCGTCGCCAACCAGGGTGCCGGCTGCCGTCACCGCCGCCGTCGTGTCGATGTTGCCGCCGATCCAGGCGCCAGCCACGACGTGCGAGAGGCCCAGGACCGAGGCGAGCCAGGGCTGGATGAAGATCGACGGGATCGCGAAGAGGATGACGAGGCTTGCGGCATAGGCGAGCTGCTCGCGCTTGGCATGGACGGCGCCGGCCGCAGCGATGGCGGCGCTCACACCGCAGATGGAGACGGCGGCCGCCAGCAGCGCCCGGAGCTTGAGGTCCACGCCCGCCACGCCGGCCAGCCAGTACGTGAACAGGAAGATGCAGGTGATCAGGATGACCGACTGCGCCAGGTCGGGACCCGCGGCCGAGACGATGATGGAGAGGTTGATCGACGCCCCAAGGAGCACCAAGCCCGTCTTGATGAACAGCTCCGTGCGGAACGCGGCGCGCATCCGGTCCAGCACGCCGAGCGCAGTGAGCACGAGGTTGCCCAGGAGGCCCAGCAGGATGGCGTAGACCGGGTATTCGATGGTCTTCGCGATCCCCGCAGCCGGCGATCCCGCAAGCCAGCCAGACACGTTGGCATCCAGGAAGCGCGTGACTGCGGCCAGCACAAGGACTGCTGCGACACCAGCGGCGGCCCAGGCGCGGGGGCGAGACGAGGGGATGGGCGCAATCGCCACGACGGCTTCGGTCACGGAACCATGGCCTTGGTGATGACGCCTGCGATGGCGAGCAGCATCAGCGTGAGCCCCAGGATCGTGGCGATCCAGTCCTCGCTGATCTTGGGTCGAGCGGGCTGGGCGGGCTCAGCGGGCTGGACGGGGGCCGAATCGGCCTCCTCGGCAGACGTCATGCAGGTTCCCTCTTGGCGCAACGCAGAGCACGCGTGTGGACGCCGTGCGAGGACGCACAGTACCAGCAGTCGCGCGGGCGCGAGTGGTGCGGATGCTAGACTCGGCCATCTTGCGAGGGCGCCTGACGCCCATCGAGGCGTTGGCGTTATCCGGCAGTAAGGGGTCCCTGTGGCAGCTCGCGTGCTCGTATTGGGTGGGGACGGGTATCTCGGCTGGCCGACGGCGCTTGCGTTCTCGGCCCAGGGCCACCGCGTCGCCGTGGTGGACAACTTCGCGAAGCGTCGGTGGGAGCTGGAGCTGGGTGTCCGCCCGCTCTTCCCCATCAGCACGCTTCACGAGCGGGTCCGTGCGTGGCGCGAGCTCACCGGCCGCGAGATTGAGCTCCATGTGGCTGACCTCACGGACTACGACGCCGTGGTGTCGATCATGGAGGGCTTCCGGCCGGACGCGGTCATCCACTACGGGGAGCAGCCCTCGGCCCCCTACTCGATGATCGACGTGCGCCGGGCCACCTACACCCAGCACAACAACGTCATCGGCACGCTCCATGTCCTGTTCGCGATCCGCGACCACTCGCCCGAGACGCACCTGGTGAAGCTCGGGACGATGGGCGAGTACGGCACGCCGAACATCGACATCGAGGAGGGCTACCTCACCGTCACGCACAACGGGCGGACGGATACCCTCCCCTACCCCAAGCTTGCGGGGTCGATGTACCACCTCTCCAAGGTGCACGACAGCAACAACCTCCACTTCGCATCCCGCATCTGGGGCCTGCGGGTGACGGACCTGAACCAGGGCGTGGTGTACGGGGTTGAGACTGACGAGACTGCGCTGGACCCGCGCCTTGCCACGAGCTTCCACTACGACGAGGTGTTCGGGACCGCGCTCAACCGCTTCTGCGTGCAGGCGGCCATCGAGCACCCGCTGACCGTCTACGGCAAGGGCAACCAGACGCGCGGCTTCCTGAACATCCGCGACACAGTCCAGTGCGTGGACCTGGCCGTGAACAACCCGGCCGCGCCCGGCGAGTTCCGCGTCTTCAACCAGTTCACCGAGCAGTTCAGCGTCCTGGAGCTGGCGGAGCGGGTCCGTGAGGCGGCCGCACACCTGGGCTGGTCCGTCACGGTTGAGCACAGCGAGAACCCGCGCAAGGAAGCCGAGGACCACTACTACAACGCCAAGCACTCGAAGCTGCTTGAGCTGGGCCTGCAGCCCCATCCCCTGTCCGAGGAGCTGATCGACACGATGCTGGGCAAGATCGCGGCCAACCGCGATCGCATCGACCCCGACACACTGGTCCAGGGCGTCCGATGGGTGCCGAGGCGGAACCCGGAGCCCGGCCCGCAGCCGGCTTGAGATCCAGATGACCGACACCGTGCTGGTCACAGGGGGAGCGGGGTTTGTCGGGGCGCACCTCGTCCGCAGGCTGGGCGACGCGGGGCACGGCGTCCGCGTGCTGGACAACTTCTCCACGGGCAACGCGGCCTACCTCGCCGGCGTCCCGCACCGGCTGGTCACCGGCACGCTGGACGATGCGGAAGCGGTCGCGCGGGCGCTCGAGGGCGTGGACGCGGTGGTCCACCTGGCAGCCCGGGCGGGCATCCCCGATTCGATCGCCGATCCGTTGGGCACCCTAGCCGCCAACGTGACGGCGACGGTTGGCCTGCTCGACGCGGCCCGGCGGCGCGGCATCAGCCGGTTCATCCTCGCCAGCACCAACGCCGCGGTGGGCGACCACGAGCCGCCACTCCACGAGGACCTCCCGGCGCACCCGCTCTCGCCCTACGGCGCATCCAAGCTCGCCGGCGAGGCGTATGTCCACGCTTATGCCGCATCGTTCGGCATGGCGGCCACCTCCCTGCGGTTCTCCAACGCGTACGGCGAGTGGTCGCTGCACAAGAAGAGCGTCATTGCGGCCTGGATCCGGCTGGCGCTGGCGGGCGGCCACCTCACCATCTACGGCGACGGTGGGCAGACGCGAGACTTCGTCCACGCGGGGGACCTCGCCGAGGGCGTCATCGCCGTGCTGCACGCTCGCCCAGCAGTGGTGGCGGGTGAAGTGTTTGGGCTGGGCACCGGGGTGGAGACGTCGGTGGCGACGTTGGCGCGGCTGATCGCCGACGCTGCGGGCGGGGGCATCGAGGTCCGCCACGAGCCTGCCCGCGCCGGCGACGTGCCGCGCAGCGTGAGCCGCATCGACAAGGCCACCCGCACGCTCGCGTGGCGTCCCAGTGTGGATCTGGCCGCCGGTGTGCAGACAACACTGGCGTGGTTTCGCGAAGCCCTCGCCACGCCCGAGCTCGCGGCGGTCACGCCCAGCGCCGTATCGGGATCCGATTGAGCGCGTCTGCGGCGGGGGTGCCTGCCGCCACTCCGCCGGCCCGCTCCGGCACGCTCCTGCACGACGCCCTGGTGACGATCGTGTCACGGTTTGTCCTGGCGGTGCTCATCCTTGGCTCGGACGTGCTGATCGCCCGCGTGCTTGGGCCGACGGCGAAGGGTCGTTTCCAGCTGGTGCTGCTCTACTCGCAGCTGGCGGCGGTGCCGCTGTCCTGGGGCATGGACTCCGCGTTGGCCGTGGTGGCGGGCCGGGACCTCGGCGCGGCGCGGCGCGGCATGGCCAACGCGATCTGGTGGGGGCTGCTCGTCGGCGGTGCCGCCACGACGGTCTCACTCGTGCTCTACGACGGGGGCCGGGGTCCCCTGGCGAGCCTCATCCCCAACCTGTCGCTGCGTCAGTTCGTGTTCGGCGCGATCGCCCTCCCAGGCGAAGTGTTCTTCGCCGTTGGGCTTTTCGGACTCCTCGGCCGGCGCCGGATCGTCTCGTACAACGTCATCCGCATCCTGCGCCGCGGCGTGATGGCGGCGATTGTGATTGCGGTCGGCATCGCGTGGACCATCGATCTCGACGTCGCGCTGATCGCCAACGTCGCCGCCCTGGGCGTCACGGTGGTCCTCATCGTGTGGGTGTCCTGGCGCGACGGCCACCTCGGCTGGCGCCCGTCGGCGGAGCTGCTCAAGGAGCAGCTGCAGTTTGGGAGCCGTGCGATCGTCGGCTCCATCGCCGAACGCCTCCAGTTCCGCCTCGACTCCTTCCTGCTCAACGGCCTGGTGGGCGTGCGCGCCACCGGGATCTACTCGGTGACCAGCGGGATCGCGGAGACCCTGTGGTACATCCCCAACTCCCTGGGGACGGTCATGTTCAGCCGGGCGGTGGACCCCAAGGCCGATGCGGCCCACGTGGCCTCGGTGCTGACGCGGACGACGGTGGCGGTCACGCTCGCGCTGGCGGTGCCGGCATGGGTGCTCGGCCCGAGGTTCGTGCGGCTGCTCTACGGGTCCGGCTTCACCGATGCAGGCGTCGCCCTCCGCTGGATCATCCCGGGGATCGTGGCCTACAGCGTGGTGGCGGTGCTGTCGCGCTACGTCGTGGGACGTGGCCGACCCGGTCTCGGCACGCTGGTGCTGGTCGCGGGTCTGGGCGCCAACCTCGTGGCCAACCTTGTGCTCATCCCGCGGCTGGGCATCATCGGCGCGGCGATGAGCTCATCGCTCTCGTACACCGTGACGGCCGCGCTGACGCTCACCGCGTTTGTGCGCATCTCCGGTCAGGGCGTGCGGGAGACCCTGATCATCAAGCCGCGCGACTTGGCCGCCATGCTGCGGGTTGTCCGCGTTGGTGTCGAACGGCTGCGCGGGATGCGGCGCGGCCCAATCCTGGGCCTGCCCGGTGGCGAGACCGCCGCCGAAATGGTCATGGACGAGCTTGAGCCCGGCGAGGAGCGCTGAGGCGTGGGCATCCGGCTGGCAGTGCTCGACGACAACCCGCACCTCCTCTGGGACGGGCGCGTCTACCCCAAGGCCGCGCTGTTCCACCGGTTTCTCGCCGCGCTGCTCGACGTGCCCGGCGCGCCGGTGATCGAGGTGCTGCACATCACGCCCGTGCAGCCCGCCGCGTCCAGGCCTGACTCGGGACCTGTGGACGCGCGGATCCGCACGGTGCCCACCGCACCGTTTGCCGGCATTGCTGGCTACCTCGTTCGTGCGCCCATGCTGGTCGCGCGCAACGCTCGGCCGATGCGCGAGGCGGTCCGCGAATCCGACCTCCTGCTGCTTCGGCTGCCCGCCTCAAACGCGCCGCTCGCCGCCCTCACCGCCGCCGTGCTTGGGCGCCCGCGCTTTGGGTACATCGCCGGGAGCGCCCGTGACGTGGCGGCGGCGCTCCCCCGCCGGGGCCTGGACCGCTGGGCGGCTATTGCCGTAGGGGCGGCGTACGACGGCGTGTCGCGACGCGCAGCGGGCCCCGCCCACACCATCGCCACGGGCGAGCGGCTGCTGGCCGGCGGTGTGGTCACTAGCCTTGTGGAGGCGGACGAGATCCGGCTGCGCGCGGCAACGACAGGCGCGGCGGCAGGCCCCGGCGGCGCCCCCGAGAGCCTTCGCCTCGCCTGGTCCGGCCGCCTCGTTCCCGGCAAGGGCGTGGAGACGCTCATCGACGCGCTGGCGATCCTCCGGAACAGTCGAGGCAGCGCACTAACAACTCTCGTGGTCCTGGGCGACGGGCCGTACCGGTCTGCCCTGACCGCCCACGCCGAGACGGCAGGCGTCGGCGCGGCCGTGACGTGGCTGGGTCACCTGGACGACCGCGCGCGCTACCTCGACGCACTCGGCGCGGCCGACCTGTTCGTCTTCCCGTCACCCGCCGAGGGGTTCCCCAAGGTTGTGCTGGACGCCGCAGCCGTGGGGCTGCCGGTCCTGGCGAGTCCGGTTGGCGCCTTGGGCGAGCTTGCGGGCAGCGGCATCATCGCTCCTGTTGCTCCCGGCGACCCGGCCGTGCTGGCCGAGGCCATTCGGCGTCTCGCCGCCGACACGGCGCGGAGGCACCAGCTGCGCGATGGCGGCCTGCAGTTTGCGGCGGCGCACACGCTTCCCGCGGAGGCTGCCCGGCTCGTTGCCAGGCTCCAGACCGACTATCCTTCGCTACCGTGGTCCTGAGCGTCATCTTCTGGGGGGCGGCCGCCTGGCTCGTCTGGGTCTATGTGGCCTACCCGGTTGTCGTGGCGATCGTCGCACGGACAAGGCGTGCCCCGGATAGGCCCGCGATGGCAACCCCGTCGCTGACCGTCGCTATCGCGGTCCACCAAGGCGAGAGCCAGATCGAGGCCCGCATCCGCGACGTGTTCGCCCAGGAGGCAAGCGGCGCGCAGATCCTCGAAGTCCTGATCGGCAGCGATGGCTCAACCGACGCGACGGACGCAATCGTGGAGCGGCTTGCTCGGTCCGAACCGCGGCTGCGCGGCATGGTCTTCGGGCGATCCGGGCAAACCCCAACGCAGGAGGCGCTGTTCGCCGCTGCGACGGGTGACGTCGTTGTGCTCACCGACGCCGAGACTCGCTTTGCCCCTGGCTGTCTGGCGGCGATCGCAAACGCCTTCCGCGATCCGAGCGTTGGCTGCGCCACAGGCAAGCTCGTCTGGCTCGACGTCAACGGGACCGCCGCCTCGGCCAGCGAGGGCCTCTACTGGCGCTACGAGCTGCTGGTGCGCGAGCTGGAGAGCCGCGCTGG
>JANYAA010000255.1 GCA_025355255.1 Chloroflexota bacterium
ACCGCGATCGTGTGCTCGAAATGGGCCGCAAGCGAGCGGTCGCGGGTCACGACGGTCCAGTTGTCGTCCAGGACATCGGTGTCCTCGGAGCCAACCACAAGCATCGGCTCGATGGCCAGGCAATGCCCGGGCGCAAGCTCAATGCCCGGCGACCGGGACCGGAAGTTAGGCACCTGCGGGTCCTCATGCATCGAGGTGCCGATGCCGTGCCCGACGTAGTGGCGGATGATGCCGTACCCGGCCTCTTTCGCCACGTCCTCCACGGCCGCAGAGATGTCGCCGATGCGGTGCCCGGCCGTGGCCGCCGCGATCCCCGCCATAAGCGAGAGCCGCGTGGTCTCCACGAGCCTGCGCGCAACCGGGGAGCCCGCGTCCATGCCGCCGCAGATAAACGTGCGGGCGCCGTCGCCGTGCCAACCGTCGTAGATCACCCCGACGTCGACGGACACGATCTGGCCCGCCTTGAGCTCACGGCTGCCCGGGATCCCGTGGACGATCTCGTGGTCGATGGAGATGCACGTCGAGGCGGGGTAGGCGTTGGGGTGCTTCGCGTCGTAGCGCCGCCCGCCCAGATACCCCAAGAATGACGGGGTGCCTTTGGCCGATCGGATATGGCGTTCAGCGAGGCGGTCGAGGTCGGCGGTGGAGATCCCAGGCTCCAGCGTCTCCTCAATCAGCGCCAGGACCTCGGCGACGATCCGGCCGGCCGAGCGCATCTTCGCGATCTCAGCCCGCGACTTGCGGGTGATCATGCGCCTGCCGCACGCCCGGAGCCTGCGGCCCCGCGGATGCCGGCAGCGGTGAGCTGCGCGTCGATATCGGCCGCAACCCGGTCGATCGCCTGCAGCCCGTCCACGCTCCGGAGGCAGCCCGCGGCGCGATAGTGGTCGATGACCTCGCGCAGGGAGCCCAGCTGCTGGTCCATCCGGGTGCGGATCGTGTCGGGCTGGTCGTCCGCACGCTGGTAGAGCTCGGACCCGTCCAAGTCGCAGACGCCCGCGACGCGGGGCGGGCTGGAGACCTCGTGGTAGGGATGGCCGTTGGCCCGGCAGATCCACCGGCCCGACATGCGCCGGACCAGCTCCTCACCCGGCACATCCACAAGCACAGCGGCGCCGACACCGGCCCCGCGTGCCGTCAGCGCCGCATCGAGGGCCGCCGCCTGGATCGCAGTGCGCGGGAATCCGTCGAGGATCACACCATCGGCGGCATCGGGCCGAGCGAGGCGCTCGAGCAGCAGCCGAACGGTGATTTCGTCGGGCACCAGGCGACCCGCGTCCATGAAGCGGCGGGCCTCCAGGCCCAGCGGGGTCCCTTCACGGACCGCGGCCCGGAACAGGTCCCCGGTCGCAACGACCGGGATCTCGAGACGGGCCGCGAGCAGTGGCGCCTGGGTGCCCTTCCCCGCGCCAGGAGCGCCGAGGAGGACAACCACATTCACCGGATAAAGCCCTCGTATTGGCGGATGAGCAGCTGGGCCTCAAGCTGCTTCATCGTCTCAACGACGACGGAGACAACGATGAGGATGCCCGTGCCACCCAAGGCCAGGTTGCTGAACGACGGCTGGACGAGGCCGATGAAGGGCGGGGCGGCCGCGACGATGCCCAGGAAGAGGGCGCCGGCGACGGTGATCCGCGTGACCACCCGCGCGAGGTAATCCTGTGTGGGACGCCCCGGACGGATGCCCGGGATGAACCCGCCGTTCTTCCGCAGCTGCTCGGCGGTCTCGTCCGGCTTGAACGTGAACGCTGTGTAGAAGTACGTGAAGCCGACGGTCAGGGCGAAGTAGAGCAGCACGTAGAGCCACGAGCCGCGGCCAAGCCAGGAGACGACGCCCTTGGCCAGATCCCCGACGAGGCCGGCGGAGCTGGTGAAGTAGCTGGCGATCTGGCTGGGGAACAGCAGGATGCTGACGGCGAAGATGATCGGGATGACGCCCGCCTGGTTCACGCGGAGCGGCAGGAATGTCTGGCCGCCCGAGTACATCCGCCGGCCTCGCACGCGTGACGCGTACTGGACCGGGATGCGGCGCTGGCCCTCCTGGATGTAGATGATCACCGCAACCGCTGCGACCGCCAGAATGCCGAACAGGACAAGCTTGGCGAGGTCCGGGTTATCGATGAAGCCCGTCAGGGCACCCGGCGCGCGGCTCACGATGCCCGCGAAGATGATGAAGCTCACGCCGTTGCCGATCCCCTTCTCGGTGATCAGCTCGCCCAGCCACATCAGCGTGATGGAGCCGGCGGTGAGCGTGATGATCTGCGTGAGGGTCTCCCAGCTGCCCAGGTCAAACGACGTCTTGAGGACGCTGTTGGCATTCAGCAGGGCAAGAAACCCATACGCCTGCAGCAGCGCCATCGGCACCGACAGGTAGCGGGTGTACTGGT
>JANYAA010000305.1 GCA_025355255.1 Chloroflexota bacterium
ACGCGGCGGACTACGGCGGCCAGCGGTCGCGACGGGTGTCGCCGTTTGTACTGGAGGCGCTGGACCTGCCCGTGGCGGGCGCCGACTCGCCGCGCTCCTGCGCCGCGATGCGCTCCAGAGCTGATTGCGTCTTCGCTCCCGCGCCCGCGGGTCCAGCCGCCACGGGCAGGTCCAGCGCCTCCAGTACAAACGGCGACACCCGTCGCGACCGCTGGCCGCCGTAGTCCGCCGCGTGGCTGAGGACCAGCTCATCCCGCGCCCTTGTCATCCCCACGTAGAACAGGCGCCGCTCCTCCTGCAGCTGGTAATCGCCCTCCGGCAGTGTCTCGTCGACCAGCTCCACCGCCAGCGGCAGCGGCTCCTTGCGGCCCACCGCAGGAAAGCGCCCCGACACGAGCCCCGGCAGGTACACCACGGGGAACTCGAGGCCCTTGGCCTTGTGAACCGTCATGACGGCGACGGCCTCCGCGTCCGGATCGAGGTTGGCGGTAGCCGGGTCATCGCCCGCCTCAATCAGCGTCTGCAGGTGGCGCGCGAGAAACACGGCTCGGTCATCCGCCAGCAGCGCGGACTGGTTGCGCACGATGTCGAAGAAGCGCGCGACGTTGGACAGCGCCTCCTCGGCCCCCACGGTGTTCGCAGCGGCGAGCTGCGCCAGCCAGCCCGATCCGCGCAGGAACGCGTAGACCACTTCGCCCGCGGGCCGCTCGTGGGCGAGGGCCGTGTAGTGGCGCAGGTCAGCCACAAGCTTTGCCCCTGACACACGGGTCGCGGGCGACAGGCGCAGCAGCCCCGGCTGGTGACCAAGCTCATCCAGCGTCTCAAACAGGGAGCGGCTGCGGCGGCGGGCCATCGCCATCACTGCCGCCAGATCCTCACCGCCCAGACCGTATAGCTCCGATGCCGCCAGTGCGTACACGTCCACGGTTGAGGTTGGGTCCGCAACCGCGCGCAGAAACGCCAGCAGCAGGCGAACCTCGGGCCGGGCGTAGAGCCCGCTCGTGCCCGAGAAGCGCCAAGGGATCCCCTCCAGGTTGAACGACCGCAACACCGGGTCCGCGGCGGCGTTGGCCCGCACGAGCACCGCGATATCCCGCGGGCTGGCGCCGTGCTTGAGGCGACGCGCCACGTCTGCGGCAATCCAGTCCGCCTCCTCCCCACCGGTGGCGAAGGCCTCGTGCCGGACGGGCGTCGCGCTCTTGCCGCGCCGGGCCGGCACCAAGCGCTTGACGATTCCCGCCTTGACCTCGAGGCGATCCGGGTCGTTGTGGCGGACGAGCCGGTACGACGCGTCAAGGATGGGCGCCAGCGAGCGGTAGTTCCGCCGAAGCACCACCATCCGGGCCTTCTTGTAGCGCTCCCGAAACTCGAGGATGTTGCTAATGGCGGCGCCCCGGAACTTGTAGATGGACTGGTCATCGTCCCCCACCACCGTCACGTTCTTGTGCCGCTGGGCAACGAGCGCCACCAGTTCCGCCTGGGCGCGGTTGGTGTCCTGAAACTCGTCTACCAGCACGTAGCGGAAGCGCTGCTGCACGATGGCGCGGGCCGATGCCGACGTTCGCAGCAGCCGCAGCGCGAGGGACACCTGGTCCCCGAAGTCCACCGCGCCGGACCCCGCCATCAGGCCTTGATACCGCGCATAGGCGCCCGCGAGCTCCCCCTGCCGCCGCGCCACCTCGCCCAGCGCGAGAGCCACATCGCGCGCCGCCTCGGCATCGGCCACCTTGGCCGTCCGCGCCGCCTCCATGGCCGCCGAAGCGCGGCCCGCCAGCCGCTCGGCGTAGGCGGCAAACGCCGCGGGTTCCACATCCTCATCCTTGGCCCGCGAGAACAGCGTGGCCAGCGCACCGAGAAACCGCGTGGGATCACCCAATGGGCGGTACTCGTCCAAGCCCAACTCGAACAGGTGCTCCCGCAGAAACACCACCGTCTCCGGCCGCGACAGCACGCGGAGATCTGTTGGCAGGCCGAGCTCCAGCGCGAACTCCCGGATGAGCCGGTCTCCAAACGCGTGGAAGGTGGCAATGGCGGTGTCCGTGTACCCGTATGGCACCAGTTGATCAACA
>JANYAA010000312.1 GCA_025355255.1 Chloroflexota bacterium
GCGGGCCTCCGCCCCGCCGGCGCGCGCGGCGCCCTCGCCCGGCTCCTCGCGCCCCTCGCCACCGCCCGGTTCGCCTTCGCGGGCCCCGCCGGCGCCGGGCTCGCCGCCGTCGGCATCGCCGGGATGCTGCTCTCGGGCGGCCTTGGCGGGCATGTGATGCCCACCGATCGCGCCGCGGCTCCAGTGACATCCACCGCGGGTGCCGGTTCGGGCGTGGGATCGGGCACCGGCTTCGAGGCGCCCACAGGTGCGCCCGCCCCCGCGGTCACCACCGCCCCGGTGCTGGCACCCGAGGCATCCCCTGCGGTCACGCCCCTCGACCATTTCGCCGGCGTGGGTCCCGGTGCGGCCACCGCGTCGCCCGTCGGGAATGCGGGGACCACCAAGGCCACGAGTTCGCCTAGCGGTGCGAACGCCCAGGGCGGCATTGCAACACCGTCGCCCGCCGTCGACACGAGCGCCGCGCCGGTGTCTGGGCCAACCGGCGCGGACCGCCCCACTGATGCCCCGTCGCCGCTCACCGGGCCGTCCGCGCTGCTGCTGGGCGTTGGCGTTGTGCTCCTCGCCCTGCGTCTCGGCGCCCGGCGCGCCCTGGGCAGCCACTAGCCAGTGGGGAACCACAGGCGGCGTGCGGTCGTCTGGAGCGCACGATGAAGCGCCTCGATACCACCTCCGCCCGCACCGCCCACGACGGCCACGACCCGTCGGTCATCGCCGCGTACGCCGCGGGGGACGCAGCCGGGCGCGAGCTGGCCGAGGCGTCCGCGCTGGTTGCCGGGTGCGGGGAGTGCGCCGCGCTCCACCGGGACCTGCGCGCAATCGCCGCCGCGATGCCCGTCCTGACGCCGCCCGCCCGCAGCCGCGACTTCCGCATCACCGCCGAGCAGGCCGCCGCCCTCCGCCCCGCCGGCGCCCGCGGCGCCCTCGCCCGGCTCCTCGCGCCCCTCGCCACCGCCCGGTTCGCCTTCGCGGCCCCCGCAGGCGCGGGCCTCGCCGCCATCGGCGTCGCCGGGATGCTGCTCTCGGGCGGCCTCGGCAGCCAGGTCATGCCCTCGGCCGCGAATGCCCCAACGCAAAACTCGGGCGCTGGCGGTGCGCAGACGCCGGCCTTCGCCCTGCCTTCGGCCGCGCCAACGGCCGACGGCGCAACCAGCGTCACCGGGCAAGCGGCGCCAGTGGGTACGGAGCGCACAACCAGCACCAACACGCAGGCTGACGCTTCGCTGCTCGCGATGGTGCCGGGACCAAGTTCCGCGACAGGGCCCAAGCAGGCAGGTCCCACGGATGCGGCCCTGCTCGCCACGCCCGAGGCTGTGATCGCCCCTGCGCCGACACCCAAGGCCGCGCCCGTCGCGCCGATGGCACCGGCCGCACCTGCTGGCATCCCGCCGGTCACCCTGGTTGGCGCGCTCTTGGCGGTCGCGGGGCTCCTGATGGGTGGCCTGCGCCTGCTGGCGCGCAGCCTCGCCTGACGGCTGGGCCGCAGGACCTCAGTCGCGAAGCGGGAGCCTCACCCGGAACCGGGCGCCGAGGCCCGCGACGCCGTCGCTCGACACCGTCACCGAGCCCCCATGAGCCGTGGCCAGGTCGCGCACGATCGCCAGTCCGAGCCCGCTGCCGCCGACATCTGACCGGCGCTCGTAGCGGTTGAAGACGCGCTCCAGATCCTCGGCCGCGATGCCCTCGCCGGTGTCGGCCACGTCCAGCACCGCGTCACCGCCGATCCGCCGCACGCTCACCGTCACGCGCCCGCCCGCAGCTGTGTGCCGCACCGCGTTTGCCGTGAGGTTCGCCAGAATCTCGCGGACCCGCACGGAGTCCACGCTCGTCACGAGCGACGCGTCGCCCTCGGCTGCCACGGTCACGCCCTTGGCGGAGGAGCCGGTGTGGGCGGCGGCAACCACATCGTCGGCTAGCGCTCGCAGGTCACTGGGCTCGCGGTGCAACGGCAGGGCACCAGCCTCGGCCAGCGACAGCGTCCGCAAGTCGTCAAGGAGCCGGCGCATCACCACCGTCTCGGCGAGCAGCGGCGCGAGGTGTTCCGCGTCGGCCGGGTGGACGCCGTCGATCATCGCCTCGAGGCCGCCGCCCAGCACCGTGAGCGGCGTGCGCAGCTCGTGCGTGACGTCCGCGAGCATCGAGCGGCGATCGTCCCGGCTCCTGTCCAGCCGCTCGGCCATCGCGTTAAACGAGGTGCCCAGGTTTCGCACCGGGCGCGGGCCGCGAGCCTCCACCCGCACATCGGGTTCGCCGTCGGCGAGGCGCTCGCTGGCATCGGCGAGATCGGCCAACGGCCGCGCATAGCCCGTGAAGGCGCGGAACGCGATGAAGAGCGCCACGAGGACGATGACGGCAACCGCGATCCCTTGAGCGCCCCTCGGCTCGCCGAACGGGTGGAGCATGCCGAGGATGACGGCAGTGAGCCAGATAGCGAACTGCACGGCGACGCCGACGAACGCCAAGAACCCCAGCATGACCACGATGACGCAGCCGACAGGCGGCAGCCCGCCGCGACGCCGACGCCAGCGACGCCGCCTGCCGGCATCGTGCTGCTCGCGCCAGGCCTGCTCGCGCAGCTCCCAGCGGAGGCGCCAATCCTCGTCGCCGTGCTTGTGATTCACGCGTCGGCGTCCTCGAGCGCGTAGCCCACGCCATGGACGGTGCGGACGTAGCGGGTGCCGGGGCCGTCTGGCTCCAGTTTGCGGCGCAGGTTGCGGATGTGGCCGTCGATGGCCCGCTCGTACGTCTCCAGGCTGAATCCGCGCACCGCGTCCAGGAGCTGCGATCGCGTCCAGACGCGGCCGGGCTCGCGCGCAAGCGTGGCGAGGAGCTCAAATTCGGTTGGGGTGAGGTCCACCGGGCGGCCATCGGCCAGCACCCGGCGGCGCGCCAGGTCCAGTTCCAGCGAGCCTGCGACAAGGAGCTCATTCGCCAGCGGTCTGGCGTCAACGCGGCGCAGCACGGCGCGAACCCGCGCCACAAGCTCCTTGGGGCTGAACGGCTTCACGACGTAGTCGTCGGCCCCAAGTTCAAGCCCCGTCACGCGATCGGTCTCGTCGCTTCGGGCGGTCAGGATCAGGATGGGCACGGCCGAGTCGCGCCGGACGGAGCGCAGGACATCGAGGCCGTCGATGCCGGGCAGGCCAAGGTCCAGGACGATTGCGTCGGGCCGACGAGCGCGGGCGAGCGCGAGGGCGCCACTGCCGTCCGATGCGGACAGGACGCCAAACCCGGCATGCTCGAGATAGTCGCGGACGAGCCCGGCGATCTGCGGCTCGTCTTCCACGACCAGGATCGTGCGCATGGTGCTCCGATACGGGACGGCAAACGCCGGGCGAGAATACCCGCCCGGCGTCGGCCGTGGAAGAGGGGGAGGAGGCCGGAGATCAGCCGGCGGCTGGAGTCGAGATCGGAAGAGCGTCGTGTAG
>JANYAA010000330.1 GCA_025355255.1 Chloroflexota bacterium
TCTCCTCGCACATCCTCCCGGAGCTGGAGGAGCTGTGCACGTCGGTGGCGATCTTTGACAGGGGCCGCATCCTCGCCCAAGGCCGCGTGGCCGATATCGAGCGCCGCCTGCGGGCCGGCGCCGTCTATCACGTCCACACCCTTGGCGATGACGCGGCCAAGATCGGAGCCGCCGCCTGGTTTGACCTGCGCCCCGAGGTCGCGTCCGTTGCACCTGCAGGGGAGTTGCTGCAGTTGGGGCTCGTCGGAGGCGATGAGGAGGCGGCGGCGCTCCTGTCTGCAGCGGTCGGCGCCGGGATCAGGGTCGCCTCGTTCTCGCGTGCTGCCAGCGACCTCGAGGAGATCTTCCTGCAGGTCACCGGACCGTCGGCTGCAGTCGTATCCGCCCAGCCCATGAGCGGAGCGCGGTCGTGACCGCCCTGGCCGGCCGTCTCGCCGGCTTGAAGGCGGGACCGCGTCTGCAGGGGCTCATGGCCCGCCTGCGCTGGATCGGCACGGGCATTGCCGCCGTGGGGATCAAGGAGCTGCGCGGCCGCATGCGTGGTCGGCGCGCATTCATCATCATCACGATCCACCTCCTGCTCTTGGCGGGCTTTGCCGTTCTGGTCCAGGAGCTCCAGGTCCGCACGATGATGAACGGGTTCTCTAGCACCAGCACCGCCGACATCGGCCGTGGCCTGTTCATCGGCCTGTTGATCCTGCTGACCCTCATCGTGATGATCCTCGCCCCTGGCTCCACTGCGGCGGCCATCAGCCTCGAGCGCGAGAAGCAGACGCTCGACATGCTCGTGACGACGCCTGTGTCGTCGATCGCCCTGGTGCTGGGGAAACTCCTCGCGAGCGTCGGGTGGATCGTCCTGCTGCTGCTCGCCTCGCTGCCCGTGATGGCGCTGGTCTTCACGTTTGGCGGTGTGGCGCCGGACGACATCTTCCGGGCCTACATCGTCTTGGCGGCGGCCGCGTTCGCCTATGGCTCGATGGGCCTCTTCCTCTCCGCTTTGCTCAAGCGGACCCAAGCGTCCACGATCATCAACCTGGTGCTTGCCCTTGGCATCGCGGGCGGCACGGTTGTTCTCTATGGCGTCGGCACGGCGATGACGTTTGCCGACGCGCAGACGAGGGCGAACGAGACGAATACCGGGCTCAATTGGGCCGACATCCACCTGCCGCCCTCAGCGATGCTGTGGCTCAACCCCTTCGCCAGCCAGGCCGATGTGGTCTGCGGCACAGACACGACGTTCTCGCCGGCATGTGTTGTGGTGCTGGCGATCACGGACCGGCTTGATGTCGTGCAGGGGATCTCGACGGGCGTGAGCAACGGTGACGGGTTTGGCGTCCCGCGCGACAGCTACTGGCCCCGGGGCGTGGCCGCCATGTTGGCGATGGGGTTGATCCTCGTGCTCATCTCATCCCAGCTGCTGTCGCCAACCCGCCGCTGGCGCCGGCCGCACATCACGCTGCGGCTGCCACGCCGGCGTTCAGCGTCTGCGGTTCCCGCCGGGGAAACCGCAGCGGTACCCGCGGCGTCCATGGCCGCAGACAGGCCTGACGCCACCGCCGCTGATCCCGGAGAGAACTCCGCATGACCGCACGACGACGCTCCACACTCGCCCGGATCCGGACCGCCGTCGCCAGCCGGCTGAAGACGCTGTCGGGCCGAGCTGGTCATCGGGCCGCCACGCGGTCTGTCATCCCTGCCCCCATTGACCCGGCCCTGCTGCCCGTCCCAGTCGACCCGATCCTGCTCCAGATCCGCGGCGCGCTGGTTGCGCATCGGCGCCGCCTCTGGCTGCGGCGCGTCGCACGACGGGCGTGGGCGACTGGCGCCGCAATTGCGGCCGTGGAGCTGGTCCTGCTGGTGGCGCGGCGGTTCTGGCCGCTTGAGGAGGCGCCGATGCTGGCCGGGGCGATCCTCGCGGGCGGCGCTTTGGGGCTGCTGGCCCTCGTCGTCAGGGTTCGGCCATCTATCGGCGAGACCGCGCTTGCGGTAGACGCCGAGGCCGGCGCAGGCGACGCGATCGCATCGGCCCTCTCCTTTGGCGCCGAGCACCCCGCTGAAGATACAGAGAGCGCCATGGCGCCTGGCATGGGCAGCGAGGCGGCTATCCACGACCGCTTTATCGTCCGCCAGCGCCGCGACGCCCTGCACAGGCTCAGCCTGGTGGAGCCATCGCTCTTCCGTCCGCGAAGCCCAGGTCGCGCCGCAGCGGCGGCCCTTGGCGCCCTTGTCCTCATGGTGCCCGCGCTGCTCTTGCCCAACCCGCAGGACGCGGTCATCACGCGCAACCGGGCCCTCCGCGAGGAGGCCGCCCAGCAGGCCCGCCGCCTCGATACGGCTGCTCAGAAGCTCGAGGCCCGTGGCGCCAATGCCAACGATCCCCGCACGCAGCTGGCCCAGCAGCTCCGGCAGCTCGCCGAGCAGCTCCGCTCCAAGCCGGGCAACCTTCAGGCCAACCTCGCCAAGCTCGGGGCGGTGGAGGACGGCGTACGGGCGCAGCTCGACCCCGCCAGCGAGCAGAAGGCGTCCGCGCTTGCCGCAGCGTCACGAGCGCTCTCGAGGACGTCGAGTGGCGACCAGCAAGCCAACCCGGCCGGCGATCCCAAACAGGCGCACGAGGACCTGACCAAGCTCGCCGACAAGCTGAACGGGATGACAGCCGAACAGCAGAAAGCCATGGCCGCGTCGCTCGCGGGTCTGCAGGGCCAGGTGAGCCAGGCCGATGCCGCGGCTGGCCAGGCGCTCCGCGACGCCGTCTCCAGTCTCGCCCAAGGTGACACCGCAGGCGCCAAGCAAGCCCTGGACCAGCTGGGCAAGGTGCTTGAGGCGGCG
>JANYAA010000414.1 GCA_025355255.1 Chloroflexota bacterium
CTGGCGCAGCCCGAAGCGGGCGAGCCGCGCGCGGATATCCGTGTCCCTGGTGAGCAGCCGGGCCGGGTAGGGCGCGAGGAATGCGGCGTCACTCCCGGGTCCGGGCTGGACGATGAGGGGCGCGCCGCCCTCCGGCGCATAGGCCGCCGCAACAAGCGCCGCAAACGACGTGCCGCCGATCCCCGCCCGCGGCGCACCCGGCAGGAGCCCCGTCAGCGCCCCGGCCATGCGAACCGTCATCCGCTCCTCGGGACCCCAGAGGCGCTCCAGCCCGTCCACGTGCACGGTGAGCCGGCCAAACGCCGGATCCCGCAGATCGCTGGACCCGGCAATCCCCGGGCTGAACGCGGCCAGCCGCTCACAGGCGGCCTCAACCGCGGCCAGCGCCTCGTCAGGATCCGGATTGAGGAACGCGGCCTCCGGCACCAGCCGGTGCGCCGTGGCGAGCGGGATCCCCGCCCGGACGCCCATCGCCCGGGCGAGCGGATCCGCGTCCACCACCGTCCCGTCCGTCCAGGGTTGGCCGCCGAGGACGACCGGACCCGACGGCCACGACGCGGAGAGGTCGAGGCGCGCCTTCGCCAGGCGCAGGGGCAGATGTGGCCAGAGAAGATGCAATAGACGCATGAGTATCGATCGATAGGTGGGGGCCTTTCAGATCGGCAAGAAGTCGTGGACCAGGTGGCGCGGGGAGGCCCGGCGGGGCGACGGGGCCTGCCAGCCCGTGCAGCAGCGCAGGCTGGGCGAGGCAGGCGTCACGCGGCCCGCCCTCCGCGTAGACGATCTCCAGCTCCGCGCTCCGACCAGGCGGCCCGTACCGGTTGCGCCCGATGTCCGCGGTGCTCCGCTGGCCCACGATGTCGCGGCCCAGGCGGATCCAGCCCGATCGCCGAAGCTCCAGCCGAAGACCGCTGGCCTGCTCCACGGCAGCCGCCAGACCCTTGCTCAGACTCGCAGGCTCTAGCACCACGAGCAGCGTCCCCGCCCTTCGCGCAAGCGCCGCCAGCCGCCCCAGCCGATCCCCCACCTGGGCCCGCTCCGTCGCCGGATCCCGGCCCTCCGGCAGGTCCAGCACCAGCACGTCCACCGTGCGCGCCGCGAGCAGCGAGCCCGCCATGGCCAGCGCGTCCTCCAGCGTGGGCGGCGTCAGGACCACCAGCCACTCCGGAGCGATGCCGCGGGCCACGGCCTCCACCGGGTCAAACGCCCGGGCCAGGTCCAGCCAGGCGACGATGGCCCCGCCGGCCTGGGCCGCGGCCGCCGTCCGCAGCGCCAGCGTGGTCTTGCCCGACGACGCGTCCCCGCGCAGCGCCACCGTGGCCGAGCGCGGCAGCCCGCCCGTGCCGAGGATGGCGTCCAGCGCGGCAAACCCCGTGGAGACGACGCGGCCGTCAGCGTCAGGCGTTGGCGCTGGTGTCGGCATCGGCGCGCGTGCCAGCGCGCCCTCCGTCTCTAGCGCCGCCGAACCTGAGGCCTGCGGGCCCCACCGGCGCGGGGCAGCCGAACCCCAGCGCGCCTGCAGCGCGGCGAGGGTCCGGGAGACGTCGTCAGAGGGGGTCATCGGACGCCGAATCGTAGAACATATGTTCGATATGTCAAGGGTCCAGATGGCTGATGCAACCCTGACTCAGGACAGCCTGTCTGCTGCACGATTGGGACCCGGAGGTCGCGCTTGGGCCGCCGAACGCAGCACGTGGACCCCCAATTTGAGTCACAGGTGCATCACGCGGGGGGCATGGGCGGCAGGTCCCAAGACGGCGGCCGACCCTACCCGGCCGCCGCCAACACGATGATCCCCATCCCGAGGAGCGACAGGCCGGCCCACTGTGTTGGCGCGAGGCGCTCGCCCAGCCGGCCCACCCCGTAGGCGATCACGAGCACGGGGCCAAACGAGCTCGCAAGACCCACCAGCCAGACCGGACCAATGCCGAGGCCGATGGCGTAGAGCAGGAACCCGCCAATGTCGAGGAGGCCCGCCATGATCACCACGGCGGCGATCGTGCGGGTGATCGCACCCGCCGGGAGCAGCAGCGGCCGGAACCGGGGCGAGTTGGTCCGGGACGTCAGGAGCAGCAGGGCGATGGTGGCGGCCGTGTTGGCGAGGCGCGACCCGGTGATGGTGGCCAGCCAGCCGTGCTCGCGGATTGGCGTGGCGAGCATGACCGAGACCGACGAGAACACCAGCGCCGTTATGACCGCGGCAATCACGCCGGGGCCTACCAGGCGCGCCCCGCGCAGCCGTCCGCCGTGGAACACGACGCCGGTCAGGATCACGCCGCATGTGGCGCAGATGGCGCCCGCGATCTGCAGGGGCTGCATCGTCTCGCCGCGGACGACCACCGCCATGATCACCGTGAGCCCGCCGTACGCCACGATGATGGGGCTGACCACGCTGAGTGGGCCCATGCGCAGCGCCATGAAGTACAGAACATAAGCAACCGACGAGAGCAGGCCCAGCGGCAGCGCGGTGAGGATGCCGGCGGCAGCCGTGGGGCCAAGCAGCTGTGGCTGGACCAGGATGAACAGGCCCAGACCGGCGAGGCTGGCTAGCTGCGTGCCCACGACGGCCCGGAGGCTGCCGATGCGACGGCCGCCGATCGCGGCAGACAGGTCCACAAACCCCCACATCAGGGCGGCAAGAAGGCCGAGGCCGAGGGCGGGGGGCATCGGCCGAGTCTACGGGCACCCGGGTGCCGCATCCTGGCCTGTTCCGGAACGGCGCCACAGGCTCTCGGCCCGGCTCTACCCCGGGGAGAGGGGCAAATCGCGTGGTACACTTCCCGGCCGGTCCACCCGATTCACCAGGGGTGGGGCTCCGTGGGGATGTAGCTCAGCTGGGAGAGCACCGCGTTCGCATCGCGGGGGTCAGGGGTTCGAGTCCCCTCATCTCCACCATCGTGGGTCGGTCGGGCAGGTGGTGAGCCCAAGGGTCTGTAAAACCCTCGCCTTCGGCTGTGGCAGTTCGATTCTGCCCCGGCCCACCAGCACTCCTTGAACTCCGCAGCCGTGCCGCTGCATGCCCGGCAACGCGCGTCGGCAGCGGACCGGTCGCGTACGAACCCGGGCATTCGCCCTGATACAGGGCTTCGGGCAATTTCGAGTACGCTGCTCGACCCGAGCAAAGGAGTGCCCGTTGGCGACTGATCCGTTCCCGAGCAGCGCGATCGATGCGAACAGGTCCGGGCACCTCACGCCCGCGCAGTCCACGTTCTACCGGGCTGAGGCAGCGACCGACCGCCGGAACCTCCTGTTCGGAGGGATCGCCGTCATGGCGTTCGGGGGCCTCATCCTGTTCGGTGCGATCACGGGACGGATACCGGGCGGCCGCATGGAGCCTCTCCTGGGCGGAGCCGCGCTCGTCGCCTTTGGCGTGGTTCTCGGGTACTTCGGCGGCATCCGCGGGTCAGCGGCGAAGGCCACTGCGGCAACCGATGGACGGGTGACGTCCCTGGAAGGCCCAATCCGCCGCGAGCGAAGGGACCGCCGCAACGACACTTCGGGCGATATCAGCCCCGGCAACGAATACGAGTACTACCTCATCGTGGGCGATCGGAGCTTCACTGTGTCGAGCGACCAGTGGGAGGCGGCGCCGGATGATGGCGTCGTCCGCGTCTACCTGCTCGGTGACTCCGACAGGATCGTCAACCTCGAGAAGACCGCCGATGCGCCGCCCCCGCAGGTCCCCGGGATCGTCCGGGCCGCGCTGGAGCGGGCCGCTTCGTCGGGCGACCCAGCGCGGGCCGGACAAGCGCAGGCGCTCCTGCGCCAGGTGGACGCGATGAGCGGCGCGGCGGGCGGGCCGCCGACGACGGGCTCCGAGGCGCCGGGTGGCACCTTGGAGCAGGCGATCCTGGGGCAATGGCGGAGCGACCGGCTGGGAATCGCGTACGAGTTTCGGGCCGACGGATCCGCCATCGCGACCTCGGCGATGGCTGGGACACACGAGCAGCGCTGGTCGATGGCGGGTGCGGACCGCATCCGGCTTGACGACGCGACGCTTGATGCGGCAGTCGCGGGGAGCACGCTTTCGCTTGGGGAGCCCGGGCAGATGGTGACGTTCACTCGCAGCGGCTGACCGTGCTCGACGGGCGTGACGGTGCTGTCGGCCGACATCTGGGGCGCGGGTACCATCTGCCGAGGCACCGACTGCGTCCCGCCGTCTCGTCCCTGTTCGAGGTTGCCACGATCCTTGCTGGCTGCGGCGGGCGCAACCCGTCTGCGGCCCCGGCGACAGCGACCTCGGTCAGCGCGCCGCCGGGCGCCCCGTGCAACGACGGCTATACGGGTCTTACTGATCCGCCGGGTACCCTTGCGCGGTGGGGTACCGACTGCTCGCGCTGTTTCTGATCCGAGGCTCCTGCTATGGAGCCATCGGGCCGTTTGCGACCGTCTTGCTGCTCAACGCGGGGCTGCCGGCGACGCTGATCGGGCCACTGGCCGCGAGCGGATCCATCCTGACGCTGCTCTTCGCGCCCACCTGGGGCCGGCTTGGCGACCGCAACGGGCGCCGTCGGATGCTCGTGGTTGCGTTCCTGATGGGTGTGCCGGCCGCCCTCGCCCAGGCGTCTGGGGTCCTGGCGCTTGTCGCGGTGGGCTACGTGGGCTGGGCCATCGCCTCGTCGGCTTGGATCCCGCTGAGTGACTCGTTCACCCTCGCCCGACTCGGCGGAAGCCGGACCCGATATGCGAAGGTGCGGATCGGCGGCTCCATCGGCTATGCGTTCATGGCGGTGGCCACTGGTGCCGTCATCTCGTACAGCATCGCCGGCTGGTCGGCGCCGGGTCTGCTGGGCATGGTCCTGTGCTTGACGGGCGCGATCGGGGTTGCGGCCCGGCTTCGCGGCGAGCTCCGCACAGGGACGGGCGTCAGCACCGGTGCGGGACCCGGACTCTTCGCTGGCGTGTTGGCGGGCATCGGCCGCTATCGCTGGTTCCTCGCGGGGCTCGTGCTGGTGTTCGCAGGATCCAACGCGCCGTCCATCTTTATCGGGCCGCGTATCGCGGAGATTGGCGGGTCCGGCTGGGACATCGGGATGGCCACCGCGGCCGGCACGGTCATCGAGGTGCCCGCCTTTCTGCTGATGCCCCTGCTGCTGCCGAGGTTTGGAAGTCGCCGGATCTTCATGACGGGCGGGATCCTCCTTGGTGTCTCGGGCGTGCTGTCGGCGCTTGCTCCCACGCCCATCCTGCTGGTGCTGGCGAGACTCATGTTCGGCGCTGGGTATGCCTGGGTGGTGCTGCCGTCGCTGGGCGCGGTGTTGTCCGTGGCGGCGCCGGGCCAGCAGGATGGGCGTGGGAGCAAGCGCCGACAGCACGCCCGAGACACCAAGGAGGATCCCGCCCGTCATGAAGATCCGGCGACTTCCAAACCTCGGCAGCAG
>JANYAA010000425.1 GCA_025355255.1 Chloroflexota bacterium
GGCGGGGCTGCCGTTCGCCGCGGTCACGCTGCCGCCGGAATGGACGATGCCGGTTGGCGCTGTGGCCGGCGTCGGGCTGGTGGCGGGGCTCGTCTGGCTGGGCCGACGAAGGCGTCCACCCCGCACTGATGCAGCTGCCGAAGCCGCCAAGCCCTCTTCGCCACCCTCGGCGTGCAAGCTGGGCCGATTGGAACGCCTTGCCGTCTGTCTCATCGCCCTGTCCGTGGCCGCCTGCGGGCTCGCGGTTGGCGATCTGTCCGGCCGCGCGGATCGCCTGGTCGTGCTCGATGTGGGCCAGGGTGATGCGATCCTCGTGGAGAGCCGGGATGGCGCCCGAATGCTCGTCGATGGCGGGCCCGATCCTGCGCGCCTCCTTGCCGAGCTTGACGCGGTCATTTCGCCGTGGGACCGGCGGCTCGATGTGATCGTCCTGACCCACCCGCACGAGGACCACGTGGCGGGGCTGGTCCGGGCGCTCGAGCGGTATCGGGTGGGCCGGGTGTTTGAGCCCGGGATGCGAGGCAGCGGACCGGGCTGGCATGCGTGGGATGCGCTGCTCCGGCGTGGCGGCACGCCCTCTCGTGCTGTGCTGGCCCAGGGCGACGTGCTGCATCTCGGATCCGTCACGCTGCGAGTGCTCTGGCCGCGGCGGGGCGAGGTGTCCGTGGATCCCGGCAGCACCGGTCGCGTCATCAATGACACGTCCATCGTCCTGCTGGGCGAGGCGGACGGCCGCCGGTTCCTGCTCACCGGCGATGCCGAGGACAACGTGGACCCAGAGTTGATCGCCGCCGGACTGCCGAGGGTGGACGTCCTGAAGGTTGCGCACCATGGCAGCGCCACCGCGACCAGCGCGGCGCTTCTCGCCGCTACGCGCCCGGCCGTCGCGCTCATTTCGGTTGGCGCCGGCAACGACTACGGGCACCCGGCACCGCCCACGCTTGCGCGGCTGCGTCAGGTCGGCGCGCACGTCTACCGCACGGACCTCGACGGGCGCCTCGACGTCCGGTTCAACTCGAGCGGGGTCACAGTCTCGGCGACCGGCGCCAGGCGCACCGCCGCTACCCTCCCCTACCGGTACGATCCATCGCATGACCGTCCCCAGTCGCCACGAGGCGGCGCGCCTGCTGCTCTCGCTCCAGCCGCCGCCATGGCACCTGCGCCACGCGTGCGCCGTGGCGGACGTGGCCGCGTTCCTCGCGCGGGGCGTGGTCGCACGCGGGGTCGCCATCAACATGCTCGCGGTGGAAACCGCGGCGCTCCTGCACGATGTGGACAAGCTCCCGGCCGCCCGGACGCCCGGCCACCTCCGCCACGGCGACGGATCGGCTTCGTGGCTGGAGGCGAACGGGATGCCCGAATTGGCGCCGCTGGTCCGGGATCACCCGGTGACGCGGCTGGCGAATGACGCGGAGGCGGCAGCCGTCGCAGCGGCGGCACTGGCGGCGCGGGTCGTCACCTACGCGGACAAGCGCGCGGGGCAGGAGCTCGAGTCGATGGACGACCGATTCCGCTCGTGGGCGCTGCGCTACCCGGACGGCTGGGACGCAGCCGTTGCCGCAGCCGTTGTGACCCGGGCGCAGGCGCTGGAACGCGATGTGTGCGCGGCGGCCGGGCTGGCACCGCAGCAGGTTCGGCGGCTGCGATGGTCACGGCGAGCGCTCCTTGAGGCCGCGCGATGACCGGGGACGTGCCGGTGGTTGCCTACTTCTACGGCGACGACGGCTGGAGCATGGCCCGCGCGGTGGACGACATCGCGCGACGGATCGAGCAGGCCACGGGTGCCGCGCCGGACAGAATGCGCCTGACCGGGAAGGAGGTGACGCTCGACACGATCACCGGGCCCGTTGCCACAGCGCCGATGTTTGGCGGCGGGACGATGGTGGTGGCCACGGATCCGCCGCCGCTCACCCGCTCCAAGGACTCGCGCGCCACGGTGGAGCGACTGCTCGCCACGGTGGCGCCCGGCAACGCCCTGGTGTTTCTCGAGGGGAAGACCGGTGGGCGCAAGCGCACGGCGTCCGCCGAGGACCTCGCAAAGCTGGTCGGGCAGGCCGGCGGCACGGTCAAGGCGTTCCCCATGCCCATGGGCTCGGGCCTCATCGGGTGGCTGAACAGCCGCGCCGCCGAGCTTGATGTCAAGCTCGAACCACCGGCCGTTCGTGATCTTGCGGAGCGCCTCGGCGGCCTCGTGACAGAGGGCGACGTGGACCGCAGCACGCTCGGCGAGACTGCCGTCCAGGAGCTGCGCAAGCTGTCGCTCTACCGGCTTGACGGCCCCGTGACGGTTGACGATGTCCGCGCGCTCGTCCCGGCTGCGGTGCCGGACTCGGCATGGGCATTCCTCGATGCGGTGTCGCTGCGCCGGATCGCACAGGTGGCGCCGCAGCTGGACCGGCTGCTCGAGACGCAGCCCGAACAGGTGCTCCTCGTCCAGCTCCACCGCCGGCTGCGCAGCCTGCTGATCGCCGCGGACCACATGTCGGCCGGCGGCACACCCGCCGGACTGCTCAAGCTGCTGGGCGGGGCCCCGTTCGTGGCTGACAAGACTGCCCAGCAGTCGCGCGCCTGGACGGTCGCCGAGCTGGAGACCGCGATCGACGGCCTGGTGGAGCTTGACGCCACCCTTAAGGGGATCGGCACCACGGGCGCATCCGAAGGCCAGCGGCGCATGGCGTGGATCACCTGGGCGGCAACGTGCGTGGCGTCCTCGCGCGACGGGCCGCGTCGGCAGCTGTCCGCGCAACAGCGTTAGGACGAGGCGCGCTCCACGAGCATCGTGTCGCTCTCGATGGCGAAGATGCAGCGGCCATCGCCCAGTGCAAGCGTGTCGATGAGGTCCGGCTCGACAAGCAGCTGGCTGCATGTGGCGCACAGGCTGCCGGGCACCGCGAAGCACAGGAGCTCCGTGCCGTCGGGCATTCGAAATGTCGCGTCGAACACCGACGCGGCAATCGCTTGGCCGCAGACGGGGCAGCGGGCTGACCGGCTCGACATGTGCGAACGCTCCGGTGGCGCCAGCCACAACGGCCGACGACCTGCGGAGGATGCTAGGGACCGGCCCCCATCCACGGCATGACCCAGGGGTACCGACCGCGGCCGTACTCAGCCAAAGAGGTGCGCAGCCGCCCCGGACCGGACCGGACGCAGGACCTCACAGGACCTACCAACAGCGGTAGCTTCCCCGGTCGGGTATAGGACCCGACCAGACCGCACCTACTGGACGCGCACCACAACGCGCGCGGCGGACCAGTGGCGCTCCAGCTGGTAATAATCGCGCTCTGGCGGCGTGAACACGTGGACGATGACGGAGCCGAAGTCCACCAGGACCCAGTGCGAGCCAGGCGTGCCCTCACGCCCAATGGGCCGAACCTTCTCGTCGCGCAGACCAGAAATGATCCCGTCGGCAATGGCGTCGATCTGGCGCTCAGACCCGCCCGAGCAGATCACAAACGCGTCGGCCAGCGTGGTGAGGTCGCCGAGGTCCAGCAGCACGATGTCGGCCGCCTTCTTGTCCTCCGCGAGCTCGACGATCCGGCGGGCAAGGTCAAGCGGCGCGCGGTCGCCGGCGGGCACCGGGGTCTCGCGGGCGGGCAGGCCATCCGGGCGCGGAGAGCTGGCGGACTCGGGTTCGATCACGTTGGCGGGATCCTCCATGGATGTCAGGCGTACAGGCGGTGATTGGCAATGTAGGCGGCGACGGCGTCCGGCACGAGATAGCGGACGGAGCGCCCGACGGCGGCTCTGCGCCGCACCACGCTACCGGAGATCGGCAGGAGGAGCCCCGGCAAGAACGTGGCGCGGTCACCGCGGCCGGGGAAGCGGGCCTCAAGCCAGACGGCATCCAGCATGTCGTGGCCGGCGCGAGGCACCACGGCCAGCCGGGCCAGGTCCAAGATTCGCTTCGGCGACCGCCACGTGGCAAACCCGGCCAGCGCCTCCGCCGACAGAATCAGCCACGGCTCGCGGAGGCCCTGGGCGAGCAGCGCCTCCAGCGTATCGACCGTGTAGGACGCTCCGCCGCGGCGCACCTCAATATCGCTTGCCGCAAACGACGGGTTGCCTGCGATGGCCAACTGCACCATGGCGAGACGGTCCGCCACGGGCGAGACAGGCCGGCCGGGCTTGTGCGGCGGCGTGGCTGCGGGGATAAACAGGACGCGCTCCAGCCCCAGCGTCTCGCGCGCCTCTTCCGCGATGGCGAGGTGGCCGTGGTGGATGGGGTCGAACGTGCCGCCAAGGATGCCGACGGAGCCGGGCTGGACCAGCGCGGGTGGCGTCGGAGTTGCCACCGAGTGGCCCGCCACCGCGTGGCCTGCGACGACCTCAGGGGTGCCGGCGTCGGTCACTCGCCAACCTCAGCGGGCTCCCAAGCAAGGACCGTCGTGCCGATCCTGACGTCGTCACCCGGGCGCACGCCGGCGCGGCGCAAGGCAGCGTCGATACCCGTCTTGAGCAGCTCGCGCTGGAACCGCTCGGCAGACTCCTCGTTGTCGAAGTTGGTCTGGCTCACAAGCCGCTCAATCCGCTTCCCGTGGATGACGTGCATCCCATCTTCGCGCTCAAGGGAGAAGCCGTCGTTGGCCGCCTCAAGCTTGTGGATCACAACGCCCGCCGGATCCGGCGGCGCGGCAAGCGTGGCGGCATCCGGGAGCAGCCCGCCCACGGCCTCACGCAGCGCGTCCAGACCCTCGCCGCTGTCCGCGGAGATCGCCACGACTCCGCGGCCGGCCGCGCGCATTGCGGCCTCGAAGATCGGCCACGACTCCCGCGCCTCGGGGAGGTCCATCTTGTTGAACACCACGAGCTGCGGCTTGGCCAGCAGCGCCGGGTCGTGCGCCTCCAGCTCGTCGCGGATCACGTTGTGGTCCCACACCGGGTCTCGAGACGCGCCATCCACGATGTGCAGCAGCACGCGCGTCCGCTCAACGTGGCGCAGGAACGCGTGGCCGAGACCGGCGCCGGTGGAGGCGCCCTCGATCAGCCCCGGCACGTCCGCGATGGTGGGCTTGCGACCGTCCGAGATGCCCAGATCCATCACGCCGAGGTTTGGCTCCAGTGTGGTAAACGGGTAGGCGGCGATCTTCGGCGTGGCTGCCGTGAGCGCAGCGAGCAGCGTGGACTTCCCCGCGTTGGGT
>JANYAA010000446.1 GCA_025355255.1 Chloroflexota bacterium
CGCCGCTCCCCTACCCGGCAGCGGATGTGCTGGCGACGATGGGCACCGACAAGAAGCACGCCGGCGGTCGCCTCCGCTGGGTGCTGCCCACGGCGGTCGGCGTGGTGATCCGCGACGACGTGCCGGTGGCGGTGGTCGAGACGGCGGTGGTGTCGGTGTTGGCTGGACGGGAGGCTCAATCGTGACGCGCGTCCTGGTGCTGCAGGGTCCCAACCTCAACATGCTGGGCACACGCGAGCCGGAGATCTATGGACGCCAGACGCTCGACGAGATCCACGCGATGGTTGCGGACCACGCGGCGCTGCTCGGCCTCGACGTCGCGTTCTTCCAGTCCAATCACGAGGGCGCGCTCATCGACCGCATACAGGCGCGCGACTACGACGCGTCCGTCGTGAATGCGGCCGGCCTGACGCACACCTCCGTGGCCCTGCGCGACGCGCTGCTCGCGGTAGATCGGCCGTTCTGGGAGGTTCACCTGTCGGACCCCTCGAAGCGTGACGCGTTCCGCCAGGTCAACTTCCTGCACGACATCGCCACCGCGTCCATCGTGGGTCAGGGCGCCCGTGGGTACCTGCTGGCGCTGGACGACATCGCAGCACGGTTTGGCGCTGGTGCCGGGGGCGCCGGGGGCGCCGCATGAGCGATCACGAGGCTGCGCCGAAGCCGACGCGCGCCCAGCGCGATGAGGCCGCGGTTGAGCTGCTGAGCGTCCGCGACAAGATCGACGATCTGGACCGCGACATCGTGGAGTTGCTCAACCAGCGGGCCGAGCTTGGCCGGGCGGCGGGGCGTGCAAAGGCGCTGGCCGGTCGACGCGCGGTCCACGACCCGGAGCGTGAGCGAGAAGTGCTGCTGCGCGTGGCGTTGGCGAACCGCGGGCTGCTGGCACAGGCCGACCTGCTCTCGATCTACCGGCGGATTGTCGCCGCGACCCGGGGCGTCGAGACGCGCGACCGCGATCGATGACCGGCGAACCGCACGACGACGTCGGCGAGGGCCGCGAGGACCGCGAGCTCTTCGTTCCGGCCATCACCGGCTCGGCCCGCCCGGATCCGCGCGTGCTGCCCGTAGCGCCCGTGACACGGTTTGCGCCGGCGCCAACCGGGCACCTGCATATGGGACACCTCGTCAACGCGCTCTACACGTGGGGCATCGCCAGCGCCACCGGCGGCCGCGTGGTCCTGCGCATCGAGGATCACGACCGCGAGCGTTCGCGTCCCGAGTTTGAGGCTGCACTACTGGAGGATCTGGAGCGTCTGGGGTTGGAACCGGACGAGCCGCCGATCGCTGCGTTCCGTGCCGGCGCCACACCGTATCGGCAGTCAGACTCAGGCGATGTCTATCTGGCCGCCCTGGAGCACCTCCGCATCGCCGGGCTCGTGTACGCCTGCGCCTGCTCGCGGGCCACGTTTGGGGTGTATGAGGCGCAGCGCGGGCGCCCGTGGCGCGGCATCGGCTGTCCCGGCGGCTGTCGCGCGCTGGGCCTGGCCGACGACGGCGCGATCACGCTGCGGGTTGCCGTGGGCGCCGGGTCAGAGCGCTGGGTGGACCTGCTCGCGGGGCCGATGGCCGACGAGCCTGCCGCCGGCGGCGACTTGGCGGTGCGCGACCGGGCCGGGAACTGGACCTACATGTTTGCGGTGGTCGTGGACGACATGCGCCACGGGGTTGACCTGGTCATCCGCGGGCGCGATCTGCTTGAGGCCACCCCCGCCCAACTGCGGCTCGCCCGGCTGCTCGGCCGCTCGTCACCGCTGCTGTTCCTCCACCACCCGCTCGTACGGCTCCAGACGGGTCGCAAGCTGTCCAAGGCGCACGGCGACACAACGGTGCGCTCGCTGCTTGACGGCGGCGCCACACCTGCGGAGCTGCTCGGCTACGCGGCGCGCCTCGCGGGGCTGCAGGCCGACGAGCAGCCGATCGAACCGGGCGCGCTGGGCAGCCTGTTCTCCGCCTGACAGGTGAGGGTCAGGGCAGCTGGCCCGGCTTCGGGAGGTCAGAGCCAAACGTGTTGGGCAGGGTCCCCTTGAAGTACACGCCGCCCTCACGGAGCTCCAGCTTCTGCATGTTGAGCCCGTCGATACCCACGAGGCGCGTGGCGAGGTAGCCGTTCACCGCGTCTTGCGCCTTGGTCAGCAGGTCGCCCGGGATGCTCACGCGGCCAAACTCCACCGCGTTCAGCGTCACCTTGACGCCCTTGGGACCGGTGACGGCGATCTTGAAGTCCGCCTTGACGGGGCCCGAGACGGGGTAGCCAAACGGGCCCGCATCCACAAACGCCGCGGCCGTGGCCGACCCGTCGTGGAACTTGACCTGCACGTCGTGGATGGTGGCGGAGTAGCCGCTCAGGGTTCGCGTGGCGAGGATCACGGCCTCCGGGATCAACTCGTCCAGCGCGTAGCTGCCCGAGAACTGGTGCTGCGAGGACAGCGTGTAGTTGGCGTTGGGCGACGTGTGCTTGAGCCCGTGCTTCTTCTGGAAGGCCGCGTAGCCTGTAGGGTCCGGCTTCACAGCGCCGATGTCGAGCGGCTTGTCCATGCCAAACACCGCTGACAGCACCGGCACCTGGACGACCCCCGCGTAGGCGACGCCAGTGGTCAGCAGCGCCGCGAGCACCGCGAGCACGACGACCAGACGCAGGAGTCCGCGCATCTCACACCTCAAGTCGGCACCGCGGCGCCATTCCTGTGCGCGGTCGGCGCTGGGATGGTGCGCCCATCGCCAAATCGGCCGACAGGGCCGACCGGCCCGGTGCAGTCGGTCCGGCGGCGGGCTTTCGGACCGCACCGCCGCGTGCGACAACCGTTGCATGCAGGCCGCTGCGGGCGATCGCCCCATCCTCTTCCTCGATGTGGCGTGGGCGGAGCACCGCCCGGAACCCACCCTGCTGCTGCAGACCAACATGGCCGAGGGCATGACCGAGCGCGACTGCGATGAGCTGCTGGCGTTCGCCGCCTCAGTGCGGCGCTAGACGGTCAGGCCCCTTCGGCTCGGTCCTCAATCTCCCAGGCGTGATCGAGCGCGTGCCAGGCGATCCTTCGGCCGGCGTAACGCACAGGCCAGCGCTTCCCGGCCAGCGGCGCCCCGTCTGACGGCGCCCGAAGCACGGCGGCCATCTCGGCGCGCATCGCGTTGAGCGCGGCTGCGGTCACTGGCTTGTGGCGAAGGCCCATCACCGCGGCGTAGGCCGCCTCAGCGTCGGCCACATGGGCGAGCACCTTGTCGCGGTCTCGGCCGCCACCGCGAGGACCCTTGCGCAACTCGGCGGGAGCGGCCGCCGCGGCTGCTTCCAGCGCCATCCAACACGCCTCGACAAGCGCGCCCAGCCGTGCGCCATCGGCAGCTGACGTTGGCACGCGGTCAAGCGCGGCCACAATCGACGGGGCGCCAAACGCGGTCGTCGCATCGCCCGGCACCTCCTCCACCACGTTGATGGAGGCGTCGTGCGCGAGGTCGAAACCGGCTGTGGCGGCGACCGCCCCATACCGGGGCATCACGGCAGCCAGCGCCACCAGGGCGGCCGCGCCATCACGACCGGGGCGGGCGAGGCCAGGCCAATCGAGCGCCGACGCGAACGCCTTCTTCGGCGCAACCTCGATGACGACGCGGACGCTGACAGCCGACGGGTTGGGCACCTCGACAGGCTGCCGCAACGCAATGGCTACGATGTGACGGGCTGCGCGACCGCCCGATCGCCGAGCAGCGCGCTCAGCGCCGCAGAAAGCTCAAGCCTCGTAAAAGGCTTGGTGATGAAGCTGGTGGCAGGTCGGAGGAACTCCGCCTCAAGACCGCCAGCCGGGGGGTAGCCCGACATGAACAGCGTCGGCAAGCCAGAACGGCGCGCATCGAGCATTTCTGCAAGCTGGAGCCCGCCGATACCCGGCATCACCACGTCGACAAGTAGAAGATCGAACCTCGCGAGCTCCTCGTCGCCCAGTGCCAGCAAATCTCCCGCATCCGCGGCCTGGGCCACTTCATACCCGAGGTCGCGGAGCATCTTGGCGGCCATGGCGCGAACGAGGGGCTCGTCGTCAATGACCATCACGGTTGGCGCGGATGCAGCAGTACCCGCCTGTGCGAGCGCAGCGCCCAGCTTCGAGCCGACCGGCAGGGACTGGGATCGCGGTCGCCCGGCACCAAGATCTCCACGCGACTCAACGGATCGGCCCGAGACCGCCAGCCGAGCCCCGTCGGCAAGTGCCATGCGCCGGATCAGAAGGGAGTGCCACTGCCAGCCGGTTGCCGGCGATCCCATCCGCACATCAGCGCGGGAGCGGCCGTCCGCGAAGCCGCCGCGCAGGGCGACATTGAGTCCGGCGCGGTCCTCCGGATGAACCAGGCTCACGCATGGCTGGCCGGCGAGGGCAGCAGGATCTGTGGCAGCGAGCGCAGCCGCGCCCAGCGACGCCCACTCGATAGCCCCCAAGGCGTCCGTCTGCAGCAGCACGTCAGCAGCGCTCTCGGCGAGGAGCTCGAAGTTGATGGAGCCTGCAGCGGGCGTCCGCGCGGCCTGTTCCGTGCCCACGTGGCGCCTCCCGCGCTCCCAGCCGGCGCCGCCCGCGTCTGGGCGGCAGCACAAGAGTACCCGTACCGCGTGCGAGCGGGAGCGGGAGCGGCAAAGGTTGCATGACCCAACGGCGGTACGCTAGCCAGACGGCCCACACGCTCGCACGGGGACCACCTTGCCGACAATCCGCTTCAACTACCACCCGGCCTACATCACGGTCAGTCACGGCCTTGCTGTCGCCGCCCGCTATTGGCGCGAGAGCTGGCCACTCTGGATTCTGCCGGTGGCGGCCATCGTGCTCGTCAACGGGCTCGCGTGGGTGGTCTTTGGATCCACAACGCTCGACACCCCCAACTACTTCCTCAACGGCGGCGCGGGTCGTGCCCCCAGAGTGCCCACGTTCACCCCGGCGCAGCTGGCGGGACCCTTGGCGACGGGCCTCATCGGGATGGTGGCGCAGTGGTTCATCGCCGCTGTCGCCATCGCCGGGCTTCGCGGGCGGCACATCACCGCGGGCTGGGTGATCAGCGCAGGTCTCGGCACGATCGGCGCCGCGTTGCTGGGGACGATGGCCATGATCACGGCAGTCGCCGTGGGCATCCTCATGACGGCCATCTCGCCGCTGCTGCTGCTCGGCCTTGTTGCCGTGGTGCCGGCCGCGATCTACATGGGCTTGCGGCTGGCCTTCTGGACGCTCGCCATCTTTGACGGCCACGGCGTAATCGGGGGTGCCCGGTTCTCGTGGCTGATCACGCAGGGGTCAGTGCTGCGGATGATCGGGTGGGGTCTGGTTGCAGGTGGCCTCTCGCTGGGCGTCTCCGTGGTGACGATCCCCGTGAGGTTCGCAAGCGGGCTCGCAGGCGTCGCCGCTCCGGCGGAGATGCTGGTTGCCGGTCTCACCGCGACGTTCCAGGTCTTCGCCTTGATCCTGATGACCGTGCTGTACGAGAGCCAGCGCTGGCGCTTTGCGCCCCCGGCGATGCCCGCAGCCCCAGCACCCGAACCTGAGTACCGCTCGCCGCTGGAGCCGCCGCCCCCGCCTCCCGCACCCCCGGCTGGACCCTGGGGCTAACCCGCGCCGGTTGCCGCCCGGAGCTCAGCCACCAGCGAGCCGAGCGCCGCCACGTCGCGGCCTTCCTCGCCCAGCGCGTCCACGAGCGCCGAGGCGACGATGACGCCCGCAGCGCCCGCTTCGGCAATTGCCCGGACATGGGCCGCGGACGAGACGCCAAAACCCACGGCCACCGGCACCGGCGACACAGCGGTGACGTCGCGCACGAGCGCAGCAACCGTGGGCGGCAGGTCCGTCCGCGCGCCGGTTACCCCCACAAGGGAGACGCAGTAGAGGAAGCCGCCGGAGCGAGCGGCAACCGCGGCGCGCCTGTCCGGTGTGGAGGTTGGGGCCACCAGGTAGACCACAGCGATCCCGGCCTCGGCCGCCACCGCCTCAAACGGCGCGCCCTCGTCAGGCGTCAGGTCCGCCACGATGACGCCGGCTACACCGGCACGCGCCAGCGCGATGGCGCGGTCGCGCCCGTCGCCGCCGCCAATCAGCTGGTTGGCATAGCCCATCGCCACCACCGGGACCAACGGCCGGGCAGCAGCAATCCGGCCCACCAGCGCCAAGCTGCGCTCAAACGTGGCGCCGGCGGCCAACGCCCCCTGCGACGCCCGCTGCAGCGTGGCGCCGTCGGCGAGCGGGTCACTGTACGGCAGCCCAACCTCAAGCAGATCGGCGCCGTTGTCGATGGCCGCACAGGCCGCATCAAACGAGACCGCCGCCTCGGGGTACCCCGCCACCACATACGGGATCAGCGCTGCGCGCCCATCGGCTGCGGCTCGGGCGAAGGCGGCAGCAATCCGCCGCGCACCGGCAGTGTCGTTGGTGTGCGCGATCACGAGACGGCATCCCAAGGCTGCACATCTGCGAAGTGCTCCAGCGCGGCCAAGTCCTTGTCGCCGCGACCAGAGAAGCCGATCAGCAGCACCGATTCTTCCGCGTACCCCGCGCCAGAGCCCTCCAGCCCGGCAAGGAACTTCGGCAGCGCCGCAACCGCGTGCGACGTTTCAAGCGCCGGCAGGATCCCCTCGGTCAGGGTGACGGTCTTCATGGCCGCAATCGCCTCGCGATCGGTGGCGGAGCCAACCTCCATGCGCCCGGCCTCGGCCAGCGCCGCCAGCTGCGGCCCCACGCCTGGATAGTCCAGACCGGCCGATGCGCTGTGCGCCTCGGTCACCTGACCGTCGGCGTCCTGCAGCATCAGACTCCGGCTCCCATGGAGGATGCCCGGCGTGCCGCCGATGATTGCTGCCGCGTGGCGCCCTGTTGCCACGCCGTCACCCGCCGCCTCCGCGACCGCCAGGCGCACCGACGGCTCGCCGATGAACCGCGCCAGGAGGCCGATGGCGTTGGAGCCGCCGCCGACGCATGCGAGCGCGAGGTCTGGGAGCCTGCCCTCGACGGCGTAGAGCTGCGCTGCGGCCTCGTCGCCGATGCGCCGCTGCAGGTCGCGGACGATGGTCGGGTAGGGGTGGGGACCCATCGCCGAGCCCAGCACGTAGTGGGTGACCTCCACGTTGGTGACCCAGTCGCGCATCGCCTCGTTGACGGCGTCCTTGAGCGTGGCAGTACCGGAGGTGACGCTCCGCACCTCGGCGCCCAGCGCATGCATGCGCAGGACGTTTGGCGCCTGGCGCTCAATGTCGTCGGCGCCCATGAAGACGACACAGGGCAGACCCAGCAGCGCGCACGCGGTGGCCGTGGCCACGCCGTGCTGGCCGGCACCGGTCTCCGCGATCACCCGGGTCTTGCCCAGACGGCGGGTCAGCAGCGCCTGGCCCAGTGCGTTGTTGATCTTGTGGGCGCCGGTGTGGGCGAGGTCTTCGCGCTTGAGGTAGAGCCGGAATCGCTGGGGGATTCCGGGCAGATGTCGGCGACCTCCAGCCTCCGCCGCGACCTGCAGGCGATGCGCCTCCTGCGCCACGGCTGCCGCCAGACGATCTGAGCGATACAGCGCCGTGGGCCTGCCAGCGAAGCGCGCGAGCAGGTCGTCGAGCTCCGCCCAGAACCGCGGATCATGGCGAATGGCGTTGTATGCGTCCTCCAGCTGCTCCAGCGCCCCAACGAGCGTCTCGGGGACGTAGCGGCCGCCAAAGTCGCGCTCGGTCCCCCATCGGCCGGCGTCGTCCACCGCCAGAAGGCCTGCATGGACAGGCGTTGGGCCGAAGGCGGCGTTGGGCCGATGCCGACGCGCGTCCCGCGCCCGCTTGGCAAACAGCGCCACAGCCAACGGATCCTTGCGCGGACGCTCGTCCCGCAGACGGCGCCCCTCCACGCCCGACGCCACGTCCACCCCTGTGGCCGGGACGTCCAACAGGGCCTGGCCCACGTTCGCGGGACCGAGACCGCCGGCCAGCGTGATGGGCACCTCGCGGGCTACGGCCGCGGCGAGCGCAGTGCCCACGCGCGTGCCGGTGCCGCCCGGATGCGGGCCGTTGGCAGCGTCCAGCAGGATCCGCTCCGCACCGGCGCGCAGGAACGCCTGAGCGCGATCCACCACAGCCGAAGCCGTGTCGCCGGGACCGACGCGGAGCGCCTTCCAGACCGGGCGCCCGATGGCGGCGATAGCCGATGGAGGCTCGTCGCCGTTGAGCTGCACCACATCGGGATCCACAACCGCGATCACGGTCGCCAGGTCAGCGGCTGGGAGGTTGGCCGTGACCACGACGATCCGCGGGGCGGCGGGTCCGCCCCCGGCCGGCGCCGCGGCACGGGCAAGCCCGGCCAGCGCCACGCCTTCGTCAATCGCGAGCGCGCGCGGCGTGCCCGGCGCGAAGTTCAAGCCGATCGCGTCGGCCCCGGCGCGCACGGCGGCCAGAATCCCGGACGAATCCGTGATGCCGCAGATCTTCACCATGGGCGCGCGTGCGGCGGCGGCCGGATCGACCGGGTAGCGGCCAGCGCTCACAAACGCGCGCGCCGCAGCGGCCGGATCGGCGGAACGCATCAGCGCCTCACCCACCAGCGCCGCATCGAACCCGGTGGCCCGCCAGCGGGCGATCGTCGCCGTGTCGCGCACGCCGCTCTCGGCGATGGCCAACCGGTCTGCCGGGATCAGCTCGCGCAGCCGGACGGCGCGCTCCGCATCCACCTCAAGCGTGCGCAGGTCGCGGTTGTTGATACCGATCAGGCGGGCGTCGGTGGCAAGGGCGGCCTCAAGCTCGCGCTCGTCGTGCGCCTCAACCAGCGGCTCCATGCCGAGGTCGCGGGCGCGGTCCACAAGCGCCATGAGCCGCTCCACCGGGTGGAGCACCGCGAGCAGCAGCACGATGTCAGCGCCCGCAGCCCGAACCAAATCCAGCTGCCGCGGGTCCACGACGAACTCCTTGGCAAGCACCGGAATGCTGACCGCGGCTCGCACCACCCGCAGGTCGTCCATGGAACCGCCAAACCAGTGCGGCTCGCAGAGCACCGAGATGGCAGCGGCGCCCCCGGCGGCATACGCCCGGGCACGGGCCACGGCGTCGTCGCCAGCCGCAATATCGCCAACCGAGGGCGATCGGCGCTTGACCTCCGCGAACAGGTGGAGGCCGGGGCCGGCGAGGGTCTCGGCAATCGACCGCGGCGCCGATGCCGCGGCAACCGCCTCCGCAAGACCGTCGGCGCCCAGTGCGTCCAGCTGCGGGGTGATGTCGGCCAGACGGCGAGCGGCAATCTCCGCCACCACGCCCGCCGGGTTCGCCGCCGTCATGCCTTGGCCACCTTCTTGACGGCCGCCTCGTGGGCGCGGCGATCGGCCCGGAGCGCCTGCAGAACCTCGGTTGCCATGCCGGCATCGATCGTCAGCGCGGCGCGATCGATGCCATCTTCGAGACGGTCCACCACGCCCGCCACCAGCAGTGCGGCGCCCGCGTTGAGCAGTACGACATCCCTACGCGCGCCGGGCTCGCCGCGCAGCACGGACTCCGTGATCCGCGCGTTCTCCTGGGCCGTGCCGCCGGCGAGGCGCCTCGTCGGCGTGACGTTCAGCCCCAGCTGCCCGGCGTTGACGGTGTGGCGCACGATGGATCCGTCCGCGTCCACGTGGTACAGGACGCCAGACCCGTCGAGCGGCAGCTCGTCCACCCCGTCGCCATGGATGACGAACGTCCGCTGCGTGCCCAGACGTGCGGCGACCTCGGCAATCTTGCTCGCGGCCTTGGCGTCGCCGACGCCGACGAGGGCGCGGGTTGCGCCGGCCGGGTTGGTGAGCGGGCCAAGCAGGTTGAACGCCGTCCGGACGCCGATCTCCCGGCGCGTCGGCCCCGCGTGGCGCATCGCCGGATGGAAGGAGGTGGCCAGGAGGAAGGCGAAGCCAAGCTCGCGGATCGAGCGACCTGCAGATTCGGCGTCGTGGTCGATGCGGACGCCAAGGGCGTCGAGCACATCCGCGGAACCCGACTTCGAGGTGATGGCCCGGTTGCCGTGCTTGGCGACTGGCACACCCGCCGCCGCAACCACCAGCGCCGCAGTGGTGGAGATGTTGAACGTCCCGGAGCCGTCACCGCCGGTGCCCACGACATCGATGGCGCCGACTGGCGCCTCCACGCGGACCACACGGTCGCGCATCGCCGACGCAAAGCCCGCCAGCTCGTCAACCGTCTCGCCGCGCATTCGGAGGCCCATCAGCAGGGCCGCCAGCTGCGACGGGGTCGCCTCGCCGTCCATCACCGCGCCCATGGCGGCGCGGGCCTGGTCGAGGCTGAGGGTGCCGCCGTCGACGATCACTGTCAGGGCGTCGCGGACCTGGTCGCTCATCGTGCGGCCCCGGCGGCGGCTGCCTCGGCGGCCTCGGCGGCGGCCACGTCCATGCCGCGCGTCGCAAACGAGCCCGACGCGGCATCGAGACGCGATGCCTCGCCTTCCCCGCAGAGGCGCAGGAAGTTGGCGAGCAGGTGCGGGCCGTCGGGCGTGAGGACGGACTCGGGGTGGAACTGGACGCCCTCGATGGGCAGCGTGCGGTGCCGGAGACCCATCACCACGCCGTCATCGGGGCTGGTGGCGGTGACATAGAGATCCACGGGGAGCGTGGCGGGGTCCACGCACAGGGAGTGGTAGCGCGCGGCGGGGAACCCGGCCGGCATGCCCAGGAGCAGGCCCTGGCCGTCGTGCTCAACATTGGACGCCTCGCCGTGGACCAGCGTCGGTGCGCGCACGATGGAGGCGCCCCAGGCCGCGCCCATCGACTGCATGCCCAGACACACGCCCAGCAGCGGGATGCCTCGGCGAGCGGCGATCTTGATGGTCTCGACGCTGACGCCGGCGCTGTACGGATCGCCAGGCCCAGGCGAGATGACGATCCCGCGCAGCTCCTCAGCCAGGTTGTCGGCCATGCCCTCAACCTCCGCCGCCGTGATCTGGTCGTTGCGGATGACCCGGACATCGGCGCCTGCCGCCTGGAGCGCCTGCACCAGGTTGAACGTGAACGAGTCGTAGTTGTCGATCATCAAGATCACGCGGCACCCCCTTCGGAGCTGCCGGCGGACACCTCCGTGTCCGAAGCAGGCGCGGGGCGCGGCGCAGCAGGTGCTGCCGCAAGCTCAATCGCGCGGCGGAGCGCCATCGCCTTGTGCTCGGTCTCCTCAAACTCGCTCTCGGGCACGCTCTTGGCCACGATGCCGGCTCCCGTGTGGACATGCGCCATACCATCCTTCAGGACGGCGCTGCGGATCGTGATGGCGGTGTCGAGGTTGCCGTCATAGCCAAGGTAGCCCACGGCGCCACCGTACAGCCCGCGGCGCTCGCCCTCGGCAGCGGCGATCAGCTGCATCGCGCGGATCTTTGGCGCGCCCGACAGGGTGCCCGCCGGGAAGACGCTGCGCAGCGCATCAAGCGCGTCCAGCTCCGGCCGAAGCCGTGCCTCCACGTGGCTGACCAGGTGGAGCACATGCGAGTAGCGCTCCACTTCCATGTACTGGCTGGTGCTGACGGTGCCGGGCCTGGCCACGCGGCCAAGGTCGTTGCGGCCAAGGTCAACCAGCATCACGTGCTCAGCGCGCTCCTTCGGGTCGCGGCGGAGCTCATCGGCCAGCCGGTCGTCATCGCCCGGCGTTGCACCGCGCGGTCGCGTGCCGGCGATGGGATGCGTCGCCATCTTGTCGCCCTGGACCTGCACCAGCAGCTCCGGGCTGGCGCCCACCACCTCAAACGCCGGGGTCCGCGTGAAAAACAAGTACGGGCTGGGATTGACGCGGCGCAGGGCGCGATAGAGGCCGATGCCGTCGATTGGCGCGCCGTCCGGCCCCGCCGGCAGCTCGAAGGACTGCCGGCGAGCGAGGACGACTTGGATGGCCTCGCCCGCCGCGATGGCGTCCTTGGCATGCTCCACGGCTCGAACATAGTCGTCGTGGCCCAGCGAGGTCTCAATCTCCTCAACTCTGGTCGGCGCGGCCGCGCCGGCGGCGTCGGCTGCCCGCTTCACGGTCGTCAGCAATTCGGCGGCACTGGGTCGCGCGGTCCGCTCAAGCGCCTCGAAGATGGCGCGCTCGGCGATGCGATAGCGGCCCTCGATGTCCGGCGTCTCCGTGTGGAGGCTGGCGATGGCGCTGAGCTGATGCGTCAGGTGGTCGAAGACGAGTACCAGGTCGGTCTCGATGTAGCTGGCCAGCGGGACGCCCACAGGGTCGCGCTCCGGCAGCGGGACGCTGGGCTCAAACGAGGAGATGGCGTCGTAGCTCAACGCGCCAACCGCGCCGCCGGTGAAGCGGGGCATGCCCTCAACAGGGACAACGCGGCGCTTCGGGATGAAGCGGCGAAGAGCCTCGAGCGGGTCGGCTGCCGCCTCGGAGGTGACCGGCAGGTCGGGGGCGTATGCCTCCACGCCCACCTCGCGCGTCGTCGTACGGGCGACGCCGTCCCTGACCTCCAGCAGCCGCCGCGGGCCGATGCCCAGGAAGCTGTAGCGGCCCAGGCGCTCGCCGCCCTCGACGGACTCCAGCAGGTAAGCGGGCGTCACCCCGTCGTCAAGACGCAGGAACGCTCCGATGGGGGTCTCGAGGTCGGCTGTGCGCGTGGCACGCAAGAGCACGGTGTCGGCAGTTCCGGCGAGGCGCTTCGTCTCGATCAGGCTGAGCGGGTCGGTCATGGTGGCCATCAGGTCCTTGGAAATCAAAAACGACCAATTCGTCCGGGACGAAAGGTCGTTGCTCCTTCCGCGGTGCCACCCACGTTCGGCGATGTGCCGCACTCTGACCGACGGATCGGCGCCGGTTGCCCGGTGATCGATCGGCGCTGCCCTGTATCGCTGGCGCTCTGCGCCGGAGCCTACTGATCGTCCGCAACGTTGCCGCTGCCCCGCGTTCGGTCCGGTGGCTCCCGGGTCCATTCGCCACCGCCACCACCCCGGCTCACACCTGCCGCCGGGTCTCTGGAGTGGTGATCGAGGGGTACTCGTCCCGATCGATGCCGTGTCTTCAGTTGTCAGCGGAGGATAGGGGCGCTCCCGCGGCCCGTCAAACGAGGACCCTCCGCGGCCGGACCTGCGCGGCCCGCGCGGGCTACGGCTCAGCCTCGGCCTGCTGCAGCGCGGCAGCCGTAGCCGCATCCAGGCCCATCGTCCGGGTTGACTGGTGTCTGGCGGAGCGGGTGAGATTCGAACTCACGAGGGCTTGCACCCCGGCGGTTTTCAAGACCGCTGCCATCAACCACTCGGCCACCGCTCCATCGGCAATTCTACCCGGCCGCTTGGTCCGCTCCATCGGCCGCGCTGTCCGCCATCAGCCGTCAGGGGACCTTCTCGGATCCCTGGACCGTCTCGGCGGGCATCGGCGCGGACGCCGCGACCTCGCGGTGGACGCTCGCGCTCAGCGACGACGTCGCAAAGCGGTCCACCAAGAAGCGGCCGTTCGCCAGCAACGTCTCGGAGTCATGGGCCAGGATCGCGTCGGCGGCCTCGCGCATCTTGGCTTCCATCAGCTGCAGTTGCTCGATCAGCACGTCGTGGGGCGTCCGGCCGCCGGCAACCGGGCGCTGCTCGGCCTGCACACGGGGCAGCTTCAAGTATGCGGCAAGAGCCGTCGGCAGATAGTCCAGCGCGGTCCGCCGGATGAGGTGCACGGTGGGATCGCCCGCGACGTGGCCCGCCTCAACCTCGAGGGTCAGCAGGATTGAGGCGCGGACCCGCTTGACCTCGTCCATGAGGTCGTCGGCGACCTTGAACCGCAACGCGATCATCATTCGGTCGAGCGCCTCGCGGACCTGGACCTCGTCATCGGTCGCCGCAATTGACAGGTCGGGCACACGGCCGGTCGGCGTCAGCAGCACGGTGGCGAGGCAAGCTCCAGCAAGCGGAACCAGGAGGAGCGGTCCCGCGACCAGTCCGCTTGCCCCAAGCACCACCCCTCCCCCCACGCCGAGCGCAAGCCCCACCAGGGAGCCGCGCCAGCGCAGCGCGAGCCGCAGCCGTTCCACGGGCTAGGTGAGGCTGAGGCTGCTGCCCGGTGTGGCGGGCGTCCCCGGGGCCGCGGTATCGGCGGCGGATCCCGTGGCCTCCCCCGCAGCCGCTGCATCCTCGGCGGCCGCTTGCGCCGCAGGGGGCTGGGCACGATCGAGGTATGTCTGCGCCTTGTCCAGCTCCACCTGCAGGGCATTGACGGTGGTGGACATGTTGTCGAGCGCCTTGAGCTTGAACGCGTCGATCTCGTCCATGGTGGCGTAGATGTTGCCGAAGGCCGCCTGCAGCTTCTCGAGGTTGACGGTTGCCGAGGCGGCTTGCTCATTGACGGTTGCGCTCTGCTGCCTGAGCAGCACCGAGGTGCTGAGGATGAGGTTCTCGGTGGTCGTGTTGAGGGCGGTGATCTGGTCCAGCACGAGCTTCTGGTCGTCAAGCGCCTGGGCCACAATGATCGCGGTGCGCAGCGCGGAGATCGTCGTGGTGGTGGCGCGGTCCACACCCTTGATCAACTCGAGGTTGTTCTTGCGAATAAGGTCGAGCGCAAGGTAGCCCTGCACCCCCACCGCCAGCTGCGTGAGCAGGTCCTGCACCTTCTGCCGAACATAGAAGAGCAGGTCTTCCTGGAGGGCTTTGGCGCGCTCAGGATCGGTCGCCTCAATCTCGGCGATGGTTGCAACCAGCTTGGTGTCGAGCTGCTGACCCATGTAGACGTACTGGCGAAGCCGTCCGTTGATCTCCCACAGGTGCTGCTGCTCGCCGATGATTGAGGCGTTGTCGCGGCGAAGCTGGTCCTGACCCGAATACAGCGCCTCGATGATCTTGTTGAGGTGCGACTGGCTGGACTGGTACTTGTCAAAGTAGTCGCGGAGCCTGGTGCCCGCGCCAAACGGGATCAGCCCAAGCAACTTGTGCGGGCTCAGCAGGTCACCCTGGCGCGCCGGGTCGAGGTCCTCCACGGTGTGGCGCAGATCGAGCAGGGACTTGCTCACATCGGACGTCCCCGAGATGCCGCCGTGCTGGAGATCGGCCACGGGCCGGGCAAGCATGTCATTGGAAACGGTAGACGCCGCGCGAACGTCCTCGTCGCCCATCGTCCGGATGTCGTCGACCTTCCTGCGGAAGTCCGGGCTCTGGACATCGAGGGATGTGACGCCCTCGATGTAGGCGTTGATAAGGCTGTCCAGCTTGGCCACATCGGCCGGGGCGACGATCATCGCGCTCGCGGCTTGCGCGGGCGCAACCGACGCCACCGCCGGCGGAGCGTCGAGCACCAGGGCACTGGCCTCAGTTGAGGCAGCGGGAGCGGGCTGGTCGGTCACGACGCGGTTCCTCCAAGTGCGGGATGTTCCGTCATTGTGATGCCGATCGCTCACTTGGGGCGCCGGGTCGCGGGCCCGGCTCCAGGAGGAACAGGACCCGCGAGCCTGAAGCAGATCGGCTGCCCACCAGCAACGGGACAGCCGCTGGCGTCAGGCCGAGATCACCACAGTGCCGGCGAGCTTGTCGTGCCAGCCCTGGCGCTTGTTGTCAAACAGTATCCAGATGAACCCAAGGTAGAACAAGAAGCCGCTGATGATGTAGCCGAACAGGCGGCCGACCCCCTGGCCCATGCTCAGCTGCCCGCCATCGGCTGCGCGGACAACGCGCAAGCCCAGCATCTTGTAGGCCGGTGTCTGGCCCCCGTGGGACCAGAACCACGGCTTCCAAAGGATCGCCACCGCAAGGATCACCAGCACCAGCACGAAACCCAACACACCGAGGCCAGCTCTGGCCGCGCCGTCGCCCCTCGCGGAACCCGCGAGGAGGCCGAAAGCGATGGCATACGGGATGCCGATCACGACACCCATGATGAAGCTGTCAAGAAAGTAGGCGATCAATCGGCCAAACCGACTGCCGTAGCGCACCCCCGGCGCGGGCCCATCCATCACAACTGGGGGCT
>JANYAA010000451.1 GCA_025355255.1 Chloroflexota bacterium
ATCGCGTACTTGGCGAGGTGCGGGTGCGTCCACTCGTAGATGTTGTGCGAGATGCCGTAGCGCCAGTCCTGGAGGAACTCGGTGGCTGTCCGCGCGTGGTAGACCTCGTCAAAATGCATCCGCGCGGGCTCGGCCAGCCGCCAGGTCCGCAGGCCAAACGAGGCCACCACCAGCACAATCAGGATCCAGACGTCCAGGCGATCCAGCCGGCCATGCTTCTCGCGATTGAGCGACGCGCTGCGATCGGGCCGAATGGGCGTCTCACGCCAGCGGGCGCGCAGCGCCTCGATGGGGCCAAGCGAGGACCACGACGGGCGGTCATACCAGGCGGGGAGGCGGCGGCCACCGGGCTCGGGCTCGGGCGCGGCTGTTGTCGGCGGCTCGGCGGTGGCGGCCAGGGCGGGGATTGGCACAAACGGCGCCATGGGGTCGTCCGGCGCGATCCGGTGGGCCTGCGCGAACCGCGGCTCGGCCTCGGCGGCGGCGTTGTCGGCATCGGCATCGGCATCGGCATCGGCATCCCAGTCGGCAACACCGTCAGGCGGCGCCGGTGCATCGCTGGCCGCGGCGGCCACCTCAACGGCCAGCGACCGCGCTGCTGAACCGCGGAGCTGCGCAAACCCCCAGAACATCACAGCCGCGTTGAGCAGGGCCACAAACGTGACCCCCCAGAACGAGCGGACCGTGTCGCCGATGCCCAGCCAATCGGCCACGCCCGGGTTGTTCGGATACAGCGTGGTGAGCACGACGTACATGTTGAGGAATGTCGCGAGCGAGGCGACCACATAGGCGATCCGCCAGCGCCACGAGCAGGCCCAGAGGATCGCGGCCAAGCCGAAGAACGGGAACAGGTAGCGCTCGTGGACACGGGTGGGGAGGCCGAAGAACGCGAGCGCCAGCGCAATTGTGCCGACGAGGATCGTGAGGCGGTCCGGGCGGCGCGCCACCAGCCAGGTGATGACAATCATGGCGCCGATGAGCAGCGCGGCCCCTACGAGGCCTGCCGGCAGCGGCCCAATCGCGGCCCACGACGTGGCGTCGGGCACCTGCGCGTCGTGGATCCAGCCGGAGTTGCTGGCCATGCTGCCGCCGTTCACGGGGAACAGCGCCCAGAGGTTGTACGCGTTCACCGTCACGTAGGAGTACGTGGACGCGGTGCTGAAGATCAGCCGCAGCAGCGACGAGCCGATGTACGGCGCCGTTGACGTGAAGGTGACGAGCGACAGCCCAAACGGCGCCGCCATCACGACGGCTGTCAGCAGGCCCGCCAAAGCCGTGGTGAGGATGCGCGTCCGGCCTCCGGGCAACCGGACCAGGCCCGGCTGATCCGCGGGAGGCGCCTCGTCGCCAAAGCCGCCGGCAGGCCAGAAGGCGCGCCGGATCACCACGGCCGCCACGATGGGCACAAGGATTGCCAGCTGCGGCTTGATCATCGCCGCAACAACGGCAAGGATCGCCGCCCGCTCGCTCCGGCCGCGCCAGAGCTGGCGGACCGCGAGCAGGAGGACCACGACGCCCACGCTGTCCACCTGGCCCCAGAGGACCGAGTCAAACCACGTGACCGGGTTGATGATGACCACGGCGGCGGCGATCTTGGCGCGCTTGTTCGTGGCGCCCAGCTCGCGCACCATCGACCACACGGTCCAGGCAAGCGCAACGTCCGCGAGGATCGCGGGCAGCTTTATCAGGTCGCCGATGCCGCCGATGAGCTTGCCGACGAGGCCGACAAGCCACAGCACGTACAGGTAGCCCGGGGTGTAGTCCGCGAAGAAGCCGCGGTCATAGAAGCCGAACGGGCCAAGATCGGCCAGGTTCGAGCCCCAGTAGCGGAACAGGTCCAGGTCCGTCCGGAACCCCGAACCGCGGATGGCATCGATCCCGTATGCCATCATCAGCCGAACGACCAGCCCGATCGCGAGGATCGCGACCAGCTGCCAGTCGACGCCTCGCCGGGGGGCGTTGATCGTGACCTGTCCCCGGCTGGGCGTGCCCGAGCCGGAAGCGGTCACGGGAAGCCTCCTGACGAGCGTGAAAGTGACCGCGAGTATAGCCGAGGGGCCCCTCGAGGCCCGCGACAACAGCATTTGGACCGGGCGCGCTGCCTCAATCGCGGTTGGCCTGCTCCTCGTGCTGGGCGCCTGGGTGGCGTACACGCTGTCCAACCCCCAGCACACCAACTTCTACACGCACTTCCTGTGGCAGGCCGATGCGTTCCTGCACGGGCGGGCGTGGTTCCCGTATCCGGTCAAGGATGTGGCCGGCTATCCGGACAACAACTACTTCCAGGACGTCTTCCCAATCGCCGAGCCCACGGCCACCGAGCTTGGCCGGGCCCTGCTGCCGTTCCCGCCGCTTCCTGCCATCGTGCTGCTGCCCTTTGTGGCGCTCTTCGGCTTCCACGCGGACCAGGCCTCCATCGCCATCGGCCTCGCCTCGCTTGGGGTTGGGGCGGCCTGGTGGATGCTCGGCGGACTCCGGCCGCGGCTTCTGGTGCGGGTGGCGGTAACCCTCGTCTTCGCGCTCGGCACGGCGTGGTGGTGGGCAGCCGCGGTGGGCAGCACCTGGTACCTCGCGCATCTTGTGGCCGTGGACCTGGCCCTGCTCGCCGTGGGCGTGACGCTGCGTCACGACGCCCGGGCGCTCACCGAGACACCGCTGGACGAGGACTACCGCGAGGTGGACCGGCTCGACGCCGCGGGTGTGGGCGACGGGCTCCTGGAGCGGCT
>JANYAA010000462.1 GCA_025355255.1 Chloroflexota bacterium
GGCGGGGCGATCGTGCTGCGGGCAACCGGTGGCGCGGTGGTGGACGCCGTTGGCTGGGGCGATGCCGCGAACACTTTTGTTGAAGGGACGGCGGTCGCTGCACCAGCCGCCGGGAAGTCTGTGGAGCGGTTGCCGGGTGGCGCTGGCGGCAACACCGTGGACACTAACAGCAACGTTGCCGACTTCACCGGCAACGCGGCCCCAACTGCGCAGAACCTTGCCGCGGCCCCGGTGCCGGCGCCCACGATGCCGCCCAGCCCTACGCCGGCCCCTACGCTGCCGCCCAGCGCCACGCCGGACCCAACCGCGACAGCAGTCCCGACACCTCTCCCGACACCTCTGCCCACACCGACATCGGCGCCGACCACGACGCCCAGCCCAACCCCGGACCCGACACCCAGCCCAACGGCGTCGCCGACGGCCACGCCTGACCCCACCCCTGCGGCGACCGACACGCCGACGCCCGCGCCGACACCGACACCTGCGCCCACACCCGCGCCCACGCCTGGTCCCACACCTGCGGCGACCGACGCGCCGACGCCCGCGCCGACGCCCGCGCCAACGCCCGCGCCGACACCGGACCCGACCGCCACGCCTGTGGTCACCCCGGCACCGACGCCCGCGCCGACGCCCGCGCCCACGCCGGATCCGGTGACCCCGATCGCGGTGGCGCGCGTCATCGCAGACGGTTCGGTCGTGACCATCGAGGGCGTTCTGACCACCGGGCTCGGCGCCCTCGAGTCCTTCCGAACGGGGTTCCTCCAGGATGCGAGCGCCGGCATCGCGGTCTATCTCGACGCGCCGTTCGACCTGCCGTATGCGGCGGGGACGCGGTTGCGCATGACAGGGGCCATCGGATCGCGTTATGCGGAACGGACGCTGCGGGTGGCCTGCGCCGACGTGGCGCCGATTGCCGGCGACCTGGTGCCGTCGCCCCTTGAGGTTGCCACCGGCGCGGCGGCGGAGACACTGGAAGGCTTGCGCCTTGTCGTGACGGGGATCGTCACCGAGGCGCCCACCCAGCTTGCGGATGGTCTCGGGCTCATGGTTGATGACGGGACCGGGCCGCTCCGGGTCATCGTCACGCCCGATGCACTGGGTGTCGCCACACCTGCAGCAGGCGCGCTCGTGACGGCAATCGGCCCGCTGGGCCAGCGCGATTCCAGCGGCACCGGGCTGGCTGGCTATCGCCTGTATGCCGCGCTCGCAGGCGATTTCGCGGTTGCCCCGGCGCCACAGCCCTCACCGACGCCGTCTCCAGCGCCGAGCGCGTCGCCATCGCCAACGCCCGAACCATCGGTGATGCCCACGGCCACGCCGGTGGCCACACCGGCCCCGACCCCCAGCCCGACGCCGACGCCGATGCCCACGCCCTCACCCACGACGACCCCCACACCGGCACCAACGCCGGCACCAACGCCGGTACCCACCCCATCGCCTACGCCGGCGCCCGTTGCGCTCGCGGTTGGCCCGGCACGGCAACTGCCCGTCGGCGCGACGGCGCTGGTCCGCGGGACCGTGATCGCTGAAGCCGGGCGCATAGGCCAGCCGAACGTCTTCGTCATCGGCGACGCCGGGGGCGGTCTGCCTGTACGCCTCGCGACCGGTGAGGCGGCCCCGCCTCGGGGCGCAGCGGTGGAGGTTCGCGGCACAATCGCCGCACCGTACGGGCAGCTGGAGCTGCGCCTGGCTCGCGGCGGTCTCAGCGCGCTCGGCGCCGGCATCCTGCCCGCGCCTGTGGCTTTCGTCGCGGGCAGCCTCGGCGAGCCTGTCGAAGGCCGCCTCGTCACGGTCCGCGGCACGCTCATCATCGGCGCATCGCGCACGGGACCAGACCTGGTGGCCACCCTCCGCGGCACCGACGGCGCCCTGCTGCGCCTGTACGCCGACGCCTCATCGGGGATTACCGCCCAGCAGCTCCGCCGCGGCCTCGCCACCGGGTTCACCGGTATCGTCGGTCAGCACGCCAGCCGCAAGGACGCGCTTGACGGGTACCGCCTCTGGCTGCGCGACCCGTCGGACATCGGCTCGTCATCCGGTGCCAGCCCAAGCCCAAGCCCAACTGCATCGGGCGCTGCAAGTCCCACGCCAGGCCCGTCGGTCAGCCCTGCGCCCGCGACCGGCACGCCCGCTGACCCCGGCGCGAGTGCGGCGCCCGCACCCGGACCGATCGCCCTGGCCAACATCCGCGACGGCGCACTGGTCACCGTCGAGGGCACCGTCACCATCGGCCGCACGCTGCTCGACGCATCCGGCCGGCGGGCGCTGCTTGAGGACGCCACCGGTGCCGTGGAGCTGTACCTCGCCCAGCCTGACGCCGCCGTCCAAACCGGCGCCCGGCTCCGCGTGACCGGGACGATGACCAAAGCCTACGGCGCCCCCCGGCTTCGGGTGCGCGACATCGTGGTGCTCGGCTGGCAGCCGCCCGTCGTGCACGACCTCCTGGTGACGCCGGGGCCAGCCACCGAGTGGCGTCTGGTGAGGGTCACGGGCATGATCACGAGCCTCCACCGGACCGGCGATCGCTGGCTGGCCGAGATCGCGACAAGCGCTGGGAGCATCTCCGTGGCGGGCCTTGCCGGCGCGGGGATCCCCGCCACCTCACTGGGCGAGGGTCGGCGGGTCACCGTCACGGGGGTCGTGCGGCGGCCATACCCATCGGCATCCGATCGGAGGTACACGCTGATCCCGCGCGGACCGGGCGATGTGATTGTGGGCCCAGCGCCCGCCTCCACGAGTGGCGGGAGCTCGGGTGCCGCCGGCGGGCAGGGTGTCGGCGCCACCGTCACTGGCCCCGCCACCGGCCCGGCCACGGCCTCAGTCACCGCTCCCGCCACGGATCTGCGCGATCTTGCGGCCCACCTCGGCGCCTCGGTGTCGGTTGGCGGGCTGGTGACGATCCTCGAAGCGGGCGGCATCCGCCTCGATGACGGCACGGCCACCGCAAGCCTGGTTCTGGACGGAGAGGCCAGCGGGCTCGCGGCGCTGCTGAACTTAGGCGACGCGATCAGCGCCACCGGGACCGTGCAGCAGCGCGACGAGCTGGTGGTGGTGGTCTCAGACCCCGGGGCCCTGGTGGTCGCAGGTGATCCGGCAGCCGGGTCCGAGGCGCCAGACGGCCCGGGTGCCAACCTGGACGTTGCGGGAGGCAGCGGCGTTCCGGACGCGTCGGCCTTCGCCGCGCTCGCCGCAACAGCGGGTGCGCTCGCCCGCGGTCCAGCGGCACCTGGCCCCGCGACGCTTGCTGCCGGGACGCTGGCGCTGGCCGGACTCGCCGGCGCGATTGCCGCGGCAGCTCACCGGGGACGCGAGCGGCGGCGCCTCCGGGTCCGCATCCTCGCCCGACTTGCGGCGCTTGCCGGGCCGGAAACGGCGGTCTCGACCGGGGCGAAGGACAGCTGAACGTGCCCCCGCCAGAATTCTTGTGCTTGACGCTCGTGAGAAGAGGCTCCTATCCTCGGGCCCAACCCGGTGCCACCCGAGCCCCGCCGGTGCCAAGGAGCACGTCTTGTCCAACGCCGACGCCCGCGTCGCAGTCCCTGCCGGTGAACGGCAGTACCACATCGGCGTTGGCCCAGGCGACCTCGCGGACTACATCCTGCTGCCTGGGGACCAGGACCGCGTCGATGTCGTCGCGTCCCATTTCGATAGCGTCAACTTCCGCCACCGGCACCGCGAGTTCGCCACGGCCACGGGCGTCTACAAGGGCCTGCGCGTGTCGTGCGTCTCCACGGGCATCGGCACTGACAATGTTGAGATTGTGGTCTCTGAGATCCTCGCGATCACGGACAAGCCAACCTTTATCCGCATCGGGTCTTGTGGCGCTCTCCAGCCGGGGATGCGCGTCGGCGATCTCGTGATCTCAACCGGGTCCCTGCGCCTCGAGACCACCACCAACTGGTTTGTCCATGAGGGCTACCCAGCCGTCGCCCACTACGAGGCGGTGCTGGCGCTGGAAGAGGCCGCGGTCAAGTTGGGGCACCGCCACCACGTCGGTCTGTCCGCCACTGCACCCGGGTTCTACGGGGCGCAGGGCAGGCCGATCCCACATCTGCCTATCCGCTACCCTGACCTCGCAGACGAGATTGCCCGCCAGGGCATCCTCAACTTCGAGATGGAGGCGTCAGCGCTGCTCGTCCTCGCTGGATTGGGCGGGAGTCGTGCTGGTGTAGTGTGCGCCGTGTACGCCAACCGCAGGACCGGCGAGTTCGCGGACGGTGATGTCAGGACCAAGGCCGAGGCGGCCGTCGTCGAGACCGGGCTGGAAAGCCTGCTCGTTCTTGCCGAACTGGACCGCCAGAAGGCCAAGGCTGGAGCGACGCGCTGGCGTCCGTCGCTGTGGTCGCTAGACTGAGCGCCAGTCAGGCGTACTCGCGGACCCGGGGGGTGGACCCTCGAGACGCGCCCGCGCGAGGAGGATCTCTCATGGCCCAGGCCTACTGCGTCAAGGACAAGAAGAAGGTTGAGGTCCAGAGCCCTCAGCAGATCACGATGAAGAACGGCAAGCCGGCGCTCCAGGGCATCTGCCCGGACTGTGGCGGCAAGGTCTTCAAGATCGGCGGCTGAACCGCAACCCGAAGCCGAACAGCTTCGTTGAGCCCCCACCGGCAGGTCCGGCGGGGGCTCATTGGTATCCGGGACCGGTGCGACCGGCCCCCTCGTAGGGGCCGTGTATCGGGGGTGTCTGCAAAGGCCTTTGGTACCATTCCCCCGTACCCACACCGCACACCGAGGCAGCCTTCAGCCAGGAACTCACGGCAGGCACCCGCACTCGGGGTCGCAGCAGCCGCCGCCGCCGATCAGGCGACCGCCGCCGCGCTCCCGATACCGTCACCGGACGGTTGTCGCGATGCCGCCGGGAGCCATCCCGTCTTACGTCATCCCTGGCCGTCGGGCGTCTCTGAGTAAACGTCCGCCGAGCAGCGCCCCAGCTCCCAGGAGGGTTATCCGTGACCGTTCGCGTCGGCATCAACGGCTTCGGCCGCATCGGCCGCCAGTCCCTCAAGGCCCTCATCGAGCGCACGCCCGAGGTTGAGGTCGTCGCCGTCAACGACCTTGTGGATGTCCCCACCAACGCGCTGCTGTTCAAGCACGACTCCACGTACGGCGCCTACCCGGGTGAGGTCAGCCACACCGACGACGCCATCGTCATCGACGGCAAGGTCATCAAGGTCCTCCAGTTCAAGGACCCGGCGCTCCTGCCCTGGGGCGATCTGGGCGTGGACATCGTCATCGAGTCCACCGGCCTCTTCACCGACGCGGAGAAGGCCGGCGCACACATCACCGCCGGCGCCAAGAAGGTCATCATCAGCGCGCCCGCCAAGCATGAGGACATCACCATCGTCCTCGGCGTGAACGAGGGCGCCTACGACCCGGCGAAGCACCACATCATCAGCAACGCCTCCTGCACCACGAACTGCCTGGCGCCGGCCGCCAAGGTGGTCCACGACCGCTGGGTCATCAAGCGCGGCCTGATGAA
>JANYAA010000466.1 GCA_025355255.1 Chloroflexota bacterium
GGAGGTTTTCGGCGGGCGGTGCAGCCAGCGTGGTGGGCGCCACCTGACGGTTTGCCGCGTAGCCGCACGCCTCGCACAGCACCAGCACATCCTCGCCGGCCGGGTTGAGGAACATGAACTCGTGGGCCAGCGAGCCGCCCATCATGCCCACGTCTGAGCTGACGGGGATGGCCGCCAGACCCAGCCGCTCGAAGATCCGGGTGTACGCGCGGTGGTGCGCCCAGTACGCGGCATCGAGGCCCGCCTCGTCACGGTCGCAGCTGTAGCTGTCCTTCATGACGAACTCGCGCACGCGGATGAGACCGCCGCGGCTGCGGGGCTCGTCGCGGAACTTCGTCTGGAAGTGGTAGACGATGAACGGCAGCTGCCGATAGCTCTTCACGATGTCGCGCAGCAGGTCCGCCACAACCTCCTCGTGGGTCATGGCGAGGACCATGTCGCGATCGCCGCGGTCCTTGAAGCGGGCCATCTCGGGGCCGATGGCGTCATAGCGCCCCGTCTCGCGCCAGAGGTCCGCCGGATGGACCACGGGCATCTCCATCTCCTGGGCGCCGATGGCGTTCAACTCCTCGCGGATCACCTGCTCCACGCGCTTGCTGGCCCGGAATCCGAGCGGCAGCAGCGAGTAGATGCCAGCCCCGAGCTGGCGCACGTAGCCCGCCCGCAGGAGCAGGCGGTGGGAGGGCATCTCTGCCTCGCTGGGGTCGTCGCGGAGGGTGGTGAAGAAGAGCTTCGACAGGCGCATGGCGAGAGTCTACCGGGCAGGCGGGGTTGGTCGGTACACTGGCTGCCTGCCCACCCGTTGCCCACGCGGACCGGCAGCCTCGGAGGACGCCGCGATCGAACATGTGACCCTGCTGCTGGTCGCCGTGGTGGCGCTGGCGGTCGTCTTCGACTACATCAACGGCTTCCACGACACGGCCAACGCCATTGCCACGTCGGTTGCCACGCGGGCGCTCCGGCCGCAATACGCGCTGCTCATGGCCACCGCGTTCAACTTCATCGGCGCCTTCGCCGGGACCGCCGTCGCCAACACCATCGGCAAAGGCCTCGTGGACGAGCACACCACCACGCAGGTCATCGTGGCGGCCGCGCTGCTTGGCGCTATCACGTGGAACCTCGTCACGTGGCTCCTGGGCTTGCCCAGCTCGTCCAGCCACGCGCTCATCGGCGGTCTCCTGGGCTCCACGGCCGTCGCCGCGGGTACAGGCTCGTTCAAGGTGGACGGCATCGTCAACAAGGTGCTGGTGCCGCTCGTGTCGTCGCCGCTGGTTGGCTTCGCGGGAGCGCTGGTCCTGATGGTTGCGCTCACCTGGATCTTCCGCGGCGCTGACCGCAAGCCGCTGGGCCGGATCTTCAAGCGGCTGCAGGTGTTCTCGGCGGGCTACATGGCGTTCGCCCACGGCAGCAACGATGCGCAGAAGACCATGGGCATCGTCACGCTGGCGCTGTTTGCCGCGGGCGTCATCCCCACGACGGACGTCCCCGCCTGGGTCATCGTCATCGCGGCCACGGCAATCTCGCTGGGGACCGGCATTGGCGGCTGGCGGATCATGAACACCATGGGCCATCGCGTTGTGGAGTTGGAGCCCATCCACGGCTTCGCGGCAGAGGCGACGGCGGCCACCGTGCTCCTGGTCACCGCTCGGCTTGGCATGCCGGTGTCCACTACCCACGTCATCTCATCCGCCATCATGGGCGTCGGTTCGGCCCGCGGCGTTCGCGGCGTCAAGTGGGGCGTCGCCCGGCGGATCCTCATCGCCTGGGTACTCACCATCCCGGCGGCTGCGGCTGTCGGCGCCCTCTCCTGGGTTGTCCTCAACGCGATCGGTATCCGGTGAGCACCGGCTGTCGCGCTCCCCTTCCCTCTCCCCTCCACAAGTTGCCCGGAGACTCCCGATGGTCCGCCTGATCCCCCGCGACGAGAAGTTCTTCGACCTGTTCATCGAGGACGGCCAGAACCTGCTGGCGGCCGCCCGCGCATTGGAGGCGATGGTCACCAGCTACGACCGGCTCGACGAGCGGATGGTGGAAATCCAGGCGC
>JANYAA010000467.1 GCA_025355255.1 Chloroflexota bacterium
CCAGATCGACTTCCTCACGCAGGGCACGCTCTACCCGGACGTGATCGAAAGCACCACGCCCGAGACCAAGACCGCGCAGAAGATCAAGACGCACCACAACGTGGGCGGGCTGCCGGCCGATCTGCGCTTCCAGCTGATCGAGCCGCTGCGCTACCTGTTCAAGGACGAGGTCCGTCTGGTGGGCACGGCTATGGGGCTGCCGGACGCGATGGTGCAGCGCCAGCCCTTCCCCGGGCCGGGTCTCGCCATCCGGATCCTGGGCGAGGTCACCGCCGAGCGCCTCGACACGCTGCGCGATGCTGACTGGATCGTCATCGACGAGATCAAGGCGGCCGGGCTGTACCGCTCTGTCTGGCAGTCGTTTGCGATCCTGACGCCGGTGCGCTCCGTGGGCGTCCAGGGCGACGGCCGCACGTACGCCAACGTGGTGGCCATCCGCGCCGTGACGTCCGAGGACGGGATGACCGCGGACTGGGCGAAGCTGCCCTACGACGTGCTGGGCAAGATCTCGTCGCGCATCGTGAACGAGGTCCCGGGCGTCAACCGCGTCGTGTACGACATCAGCAGCAAACCGCCCGCCACGATCGAGTGGGAATAGCGGCGCCTCGGCGGCCGCCTCACCACCCGAGGCACACGCGCAGGTCGTAGGTCCAGAACGCTGCCACTTCGCGCGCGATCATGACGGGCATGGGGCCGATGAACTGCGGGTCCACCGCGGGCACCGTGAGCACGTCAATGCCCGTGACGGCGAAGGCCAACTGCACGCGCGGCAGGTGGTACGCCTGGCTTACCGCGATCAGCCGCGTTGGGCTGCCCGGGCGCAGCCCTAGCAGCGCCGCGACGTTGGCCACGGTTGCCTCCGTGGTGACGCCCGCCGGGTCCACGATGATCGCCACCGGGTCCACCCCCGCGGCCACGGCGACGTCCCGCATGACGCGCGCCTCGTTGAACCCCTCCTTGCCGTCCCCGCCGGACATGATCAGCACGGGCACGAGCCCGTGGCGATACAGATCCACGCCCGTGGCGATGCGGTCCGCGAGCGTTTGCGACGGGATCCCCGACGGGTAGACCTGGGCGCCAAAGATGACCGCGGCATCGGCCGGGCGCCGGTAGTCCGTGGTCCCGAAGAACAGCATCTGCGCCAGCGGGAAGGAGAGGGCAACGGCGGCGGTTGCGGCGGCGAGCTGGACGAGGTCCCCCTTCAGGTCAGCCGCTGGCTTGCGCGCGCTGCCCGCGGCCACGACCACGGCGATTGCGCCAAGCACAGCGGCCACCACCGCTGACAGCGGCACCGGCATGAATGGCCGGACATCACCCGCGCTGACGGCCGTGTAGAAGGTGCCGATGTCACGAAGTGCAAGGACGGCGGCCAACGCCGCGACGGCCGCCGTGGGCCAGCGTCGGCGGGGTTGCGCGATGGGCCGCAGCGCCCACACCCCCAGCAGCAAAGACACCGTGCCCAGCAACACGAAGCGCTCGCCGGTGGGCAGGTCGTACAGGTCGATCCACCAGAGGCTCATGTCGTCGGTCCGCCCGCGCAGTTCGCCCACCATGCCGATCACCGTGAAGGCGGCGATGAACAGCGCTGCACCGCGCAGCGCGGTGAGCAGCAAGATAGGGATGCGTTGGCGCACGGTTGCGAGACGGCCCGCAGGGGAGCAGTGTGACTGGCGCGTGGGGGCAACGCACAAAAGCACTAGCGACATGGGCGGACGATTGACGCAGAATGGGCGCGGGCAGCATCGTGCCCGCATGCAGGAGGCTGGACGGCTGATGGCGCCGGGTGAAACGAATGACTGACACCGGGACGCGCTGTCCGTGGTGTTCCGCGCTGCTGCCGGAGCCGGTCCCGCCGCACTGCCCGTCGTGTCAGGCCGCGCTTGGCGGTGCTGGTGCCGCCGATCCTGTCGTGCCCGGCGTGACCTCGATTGACGCGGCCGCAGTGTTGCGGGGCGCCTCGGCTGCGCCAAAGCAGCGCGGACGGCTGCTCTCCTTCCTGACTGGGGACGTGGCTGAAACGGAGGTGTCGCCGGAGGAGTCGGCCTCGCTGGCTCCGCCTGACGACGCAGTGCGCCGTGAGATGCTGCGTCTCGAGCTTGAGGCGGAGCGCGCGGAGGTCATGGCCGAGGTGGTGGCCCGCAAGTCCGAGGCGCTCGCCGAGCAGGGGATCCACATCTCCCAGCTCGGAGGCGAGCCGGCCTTCACGGAGCCGACGCTGGAGCCGGATCCAGACGCCGCCGCCAAGGGACCCACCAAGGGCTGACGCGCTCCATCTGCCT
>JANYAA010000476.1 GCA_025355255.1 Chloroflexota bacterium
GGCGTGCTGGTGGCCGGGCGCGGCCTCTGACGAGGGGCCGGTCGGTGCGTCCCTCAGGAGCGGAATCGGGGTAGTTCCGTCCAAGCGGGTTCGGACTGAACCGGGCTGCCCCCCCGGCAGGCTGCGATCGCGACCGGCGCAGCCGCTACTTCAGCATGCGGAAGAGCGCGAAACCTGCAACCGTGCCCGCGGCGATGTTGAGGAGCTCGCCCACCATCGGGATCGCGTCGATCCCGCGGAGGTTGCGCACATCGGAGACGAGCGAGAGCGCCGCAAAGCCAAAGATCACGAAGCCCAGCGTGAACATCGCGGTCTTGCCCGACAGTCCGCCTGCCGGGCTCGACGGCATGAAGCGCGCGAGCAGGATCAGCGCTGCGGCAACCACGGCCTCCCACGAGGCGGCCCCGTAGACCAGCGCCACGTTGAACAGGACGTACACCACGATCGTCGCCAATGCAGCCAACGCCAGCAAACCCTCGGCGGAGCCTGACATCTGGGCGAGCTCAGCCTGAATCCTCGCGGCGGGATCCGAGCCGGGCGCAGATGCGGGCGCGGGCGCCGGGGCGGGAGCGGGAGCGACGGGATCGGTCACGGGCTGCGCCTCCTTCCAGATGGGTACGCGCGCGCGTTACGCGCGCGGGCCCGCCAATGGAAGCCCCGGTCAGCGGCTCGCGGGTTCCGATGCGTGCGCCGATGCCGCCACCGCCAGGGCGCGGTCGATCCAGAACTCCGCGCCAATCGTTTGGTAGATCGGTCGAGCCACGGCCAACGCCTCGCGCGACGCCGGGTGGTCCGGCCCCAGGAGCACGACGAGGTCGAGCGCCAATTGGGCGGCAAGCAGGCCCGCGCCCATCTCTTGCAGCGATGCCGCCGCACGTCGGTGGATGGTGATGCCCGGGTCTGTCCTGCCTTCGAAGATGTCCTGCATTGCGTCCGCAGCGGCACGCTCCTCGCCATCGAGCCCACGAGCCCCGAGGTACTTGTCCGACCGCTCAACGAGATCGGCCGCCGACCCGGTCAGGCGACCCCACGCAACGGCATGGATGGCGACGCCGAGGAGCATGCTTGCGTACCCCCCCTGGGAGGTGGTGCTTTGGACCGCCTCGTCGTACGCCTCCTGATAGCGGCCGTCGCTAAACGCCCGGTGGGCGCGGATCAAATGGACCGCCACGGTGCCTTGCTGGTCTGTGAGGCGCGTCGCCAGCACCTCTAGCCTGGCAAGGATCGCATCGAGGGGACGCCCCAGCACCGAGCGGTACAACCCCGTGGCCATCAGCAGACGACTCTCGTCGATGGGCCCAAGGCCAGCGGCGCTCGCCTGCTCATCCGCGTCCGGACCTGGCTCCTCGGAGCCGCCGACGGTCTCCTCGTCCCAGCCGATGGCCGCCGGAAAGGCAAACTGCCGCCGCTGCTGCACAGACCAGTTCCGCAGGTTCCGGTTGCCGATCCGCTGCGCAATCGCCTCGGCCTGGCGGGCCAGTTCCACCCCGAGCGCCGGTGAGCCCGTGATGGACCCCATGTTGTTCACCGCACGGATCTCCGCCGCGAGATGACCGCCTTGGCGTGCAGCATCAAGAGCACCCTGCATCAGCGCCCGGGCCTCGTGGATACGCCCGATGTTGGACAACGAGGCCGCCTTGTTGTTGAGCGTCTCTGCCAGAACCCTGCCGAGCTCGAGCTTCTCGGCGATCGGCAAGGCGAGGTCTGCCGTGGCAATCGCGCCAGCACTGTCGCCACTTCGCATCTTCGAGCGGGACAGGTTGGACAGGATCTCGGCGCGGACGTCTTCGGGCGCGGTGCCCTGAGGCAGTTCCTGCGCGGCGGCGCTCAGGATCTCGAGCGCCCCGCTTGGGTCGCCCGCGTCAATATGCACCTCACCAAGCAGCGAAAGCGCACGCCCAAGCTGGGCGACGTCCCCGGCTGTTCGGGCGAGATCCACCGCGTCGCGGGCCAAGCTTGTGGCGTCCTCAAGGTGAACGGCGGAGCTCGCCGAACGGGCTGCCCGCAGGAGGAACTCGATCTTGTCCGCGGGCGCGGGCGCCAACGCGATGGCCGTCCGCAGGTACGCGATGGCCTGCTCGTGCGCGCCCAGGGAGAAGGCACGGTCGGCGGCGCCGCTCAGGGCCAACCGCGCTTGCACCGCAACGGCGTCAGCCTCGGGGCCCGG
>JANYAA010000483.1 GCA_025355255.1 Chloroflexota bacterium
GATCCGCGCCAGCGCCGGCCCCCTGCTGCTCGACGTCCGCCTGTTCGACATCTACCGGGGCACGCCGCTGGCGGCCAACGAGAAGAGCCTCGCGTTCCGCATTCGCCTTGGCACTGACAGGACGCTCACCGAGGCTGAGGCCGAGGTGGCCGTCGCCAATGTCGTGCGTGCGGTGGCAGCGTCCGGCTGGCGGCTGCGCGCGTAATGCCCCGGGTCTGCCAGACGATGTCGGTGCCCCAGCGCACCGGACCTTCGTCATTGTCGCTTCGCGTCACGCGCTGCTACGCTGCGGAGGGCGCACCGGGCACCCGCGGTGACGTCGTGACCAGGGAGACACCGTGACGATCTACCAGTTCCTGCAGACTCCGGATCCTGCGGACGTGATTGTCGTGGCCCTGCTGGCCTGTGCGTTTGCCGTCGGCTACGCTCACGGGACCATCCGCCGCGTCCTCGGCCTGATCGCGATGACGTTCGCGTTCCTCGTGTCGGCCGCCGTCTCGGACCCGCTGGGCCAGTTTTTGTCGAGTTACTGGAACGACATGCCCTCGTCCTACTCGTCGATGGTCGCGTTCCTCGTGATCTTCGCCGCGCTCACCGCCTCGTTCGCCATCGTCATCCATGGCCAATATCGGCGCGTCGTGTTGTTCGCGCAGCGGCCGCTCCTTGACCAGCTCCTCGGCGGGGTCGTCGGTGTGGTTGAGGCCATCGCCGGGCTGACCTTCCTGATGATCATCCTTGACCGCGGCTTTCAATTCGACACCCTGCAGGCTCGCAGCGCGCTCCCGGAGTTCCACAACCTCTGGGCCACGCTGACCCTGTCGGTGACAGGCTCGATCTTGCACGAGACAATCATCCCCACCTTCTTGCGCGTGGCGTGGGTGGTCCTGCCCGACACGGTGCGGGACCTCTACAAGCGGTGAACGAGGGCTCCGGCGCCGCCGGGGCGTCCTTCCCCCGCGAATGCCTGCGCGGAGATGTGCTTGGGGCGGCGAGGGCGCTTCTGGGTGCGATGCTCGTGCGGCAGCCCGCTGCTCCCGGGGAGCCCGTCAGGGCGGGCCGGATTGTCGAGGTGGAGGCGTACGGCGGGAGTGACGATGCCGCCTCCCACGCGCGGATGGGCCGTACCGAGCGCAATGGTCCGATGTTTGGGCCCCCCGGCCACGCGTACCTGTACCTTGTCTACGGCATGCACCACTGCCTCAACGTCGTTGCCGGGCTGGATGGCGCCTCTGCGGCGGTTCTCATCCGCGCCGTTGAGCCAGTGACCGGTATAGAGGCCATGCGCGACGCTCGCACGGCTGCCGTCCGCCGTCTCTCCCCGCTGCCCGCGGACGACCGGCTGGCTGCCGGTCCTGCGCTTGTGTGCGCCAGCTTCGGCATCGATCGCACCGCTGGCGGGCTTGATCTCTGTGACGATGTGTCGCCGCTCCAGTTGCGCATCGGAACGCCACCGGCCGTGGTTGCTGCCGGTCCCCGCATCGGGATTGGCTACGCCGGCGAGCCTGCCGTGTCCCGCCCATGGCGGCTGGCTGATCCTGCCTCGGCGTCACTCAGCCGGCCGATCGGCTGACCATGGACGCTCGCTCGATCGCGCTGCTGGAGTTTCCGCTCGTGCGCGAGCGTCTGGCCTCGCGCACATCCTTTGACCCGTCTCGCAGGATGGCCGAGACGCTCGAGCCGTCATCGGACCCGGTCATCGTTGCCCGTGGGCTGGACGAGACCGATCAGGCCCGTTCCCTGCTGCAGGAGCGCCCCGGCGTCGGCATCGGCGGCGCCCACGACATCGAGCCCTGGGTGGGCCGCGCGGCGCGTGGGGGCCGACTCGAGGCGCTCCAGTTCATGGACATCGTGGAGACGCTGGACGCGGCGTCCCGCCTGTCGACGGCGCTCGCAGACGACCGGCGCCCGCTCCTGCGCGACGTGGGCCGCCGCCTCCACGCGCTGCCTGCCCTCCGCAGCACCCTGGCGCGAAGCTTCGACCCAGCTGGCGAACTCCTGGACACGGCGTCGCCGAGGCTCGGCGCCCTCCGCAGCGCCGTCCGGCTCGCCTACGACCGCCTCCGTCGACGGCTGGACACCCTTGTCGGCTCCGAGCTTGGCTCCTCGCTCCAGGAGCCCATCGTCACCATGCGC
>JANYAA010000487.1 GCA_025355255.1 Chloroflexota bacterium
CGACCGATCGGCATCTTTGCCGAGCGCGACGCGGCTGGCTTCGACCGCTTCACCCAGCTCCAGAACGTGATGACGCGGGATCTCGTCCTGATCAACGCCAAGAGCGGGCTCGAGGCGATCTTCGACGTCCTCAACGAGCACCGCATCAGCGCGGCGCCGGTGATCGATGACGACGGGCGCCTTGTGGGCGTGGTCACGCGGCGGGGCGCGCTCCGCTCCACGATCTATCGCCCGGCGCTCAACGCGCGGGGCGAGCTGATGAGCGCCGTGGCCGTGGGCATCAGCGGCAACCCGGCGCAGCGTGCGGCGGCCCTCGTGGAGATGGGGGTTGACGTGATCGTGGTGGACACCGCGCACGGGCACCAGGCCAAGATGCTGCGTGCCATCGAGGCGGTCCGCGGCGCCGCGGGCTCGCTGCCCATCGTGGCGGGCAACGTGGCTACGCCAGACGGCGCGCGCGACCTCATCGCGGCAGGCGCGGACGTCATCAAGGTGGGCATCGGTCCTGGCGCCATGTGCACGACGCGGATGATGACCGGTGTTGGCCGGCCGCAGTTCACCGCCGTCATGGAATGCGCGGACGAGGCGGCCAAGCACGGCAAGCACATCTGGGCCGATGGCGGCGTCCGCTACCCGCGCGACGTGGCACTTGCGCTCGCTGCCGGGGCCGCATCCGTGATGTTTGGCTCCTGGCTGGCGGGCACCTATGAGAGTGCCGCCGACACGCTGCGCGACCGCGACGGGCGCCTGTACAAGGAGAGCTTCGGCATGGCGTCCAACCGGGCGGTCCGCAACCGCACCCGGCAGGAGACGCCGTTTGAGCGGGCGCGCAAGGAGCTCTTCGAGGAGGGGATCAGCACGTCGCGGATGTACCTCGACACGGAGCGGCCGGGCGTGGAGGACATCCTGGACCAAGTGGTGGCCGGCGTCCGCTCCTCGTGCACCTACGCGGGCGCAACCACCATCCCGCAGTTCCACGAGCGCGCCCTGGTGGGGATCCAGAGCGCCGCGGGCTACGAGGAGGGGCGCCCCGTCCCCACATCCTGGTAGGGCTGGGTCAGGGCGCGGCAGGGAACACGTAGCCGATACCCCGCTCGTTCAGCACATAGCGGGGCTGGTGCGGGTTGATCTCCAGCTTCTGCCGCAGGTGCCACACGTAGCGGCGGATGTACCCGGTCTCCTCCATGAACTCCGAACCCCAGACCGACGTGACGATCTGGCGCGCCGAAAGCACCCGGCCGGGCTCCCGCATGAGCGCGACCAAGATGGAAAACTCGGTGGGCGTCAGGTCCACGACCACGCCTGCGCGGAGGACGCGGTGGCGCACCGTGTCAACCTCAAGGTCTGCCCCGGTGAGGACCTCGCTTGTGTGGCGACCGGTGGCAGTCCGCTCCAGCACCGCGCTGATCCGCGCAGCCAGCTGCGCAAAGCTGAACGGCTTGGTGACGTAGTCATCCGCGCCGCCTGCGAAACCCCGGAGGATCTCCGATTCGTCGCCGCGCGCGGTGAGCATGATCACCGGCACCGGCCCCTCGGCCCGCAGCCGTGCGAGCGTCTGCCACCCGTCAAGGCCGGGCATGGTGACGTCAAGGATCACCAGGTCTGGGCTGGCCGCGGCCGCGGCCGCCAGACCGCGCTGGCCATCTGGGGCGCCGGTGACCTCGTGACCGGCGCGCGTGAGGTAGTCCGACAGCAGTTCCACAAGCGAGCGGTCGTCGTCGATGACCAGCAGGCGCGCCATCAGTCGGCGCCCCCGTCGTCATCGAGGCCCAGCGGCGCGTCTGCCGCAATCGGCAGGGCAAAGCGGAACCGCGTGCCCGGTGCCGCAGGATCCGCCCACACCGGGCTCTCCACGCCAATCGTCCCGCCCATCGCGTCAATCAGCTTTTCGGCGAAGTACAGACCCAGCCCGTAGCCGCTCGAGGTTGCGTCACGGTCGCCCACGCGGTGGAATGACTGGAAGATCCGCTCCTGCTCATCGGCCGGGACGCCGGGTCCATGATCAGTCACGGCCACGCTGATCATTCCGTCACCCATGGTCGCCTTGACCTCGATGGGGTCATCGCCCGGCGCATAGAGGATGGCGTTCTCCAGCAGGTTCCGGACCACCTCCTCAAGCAGGGTCTCGTCCGCCCAAGCTGGCGGCAGCCCCGCCGCAACCATCAGCGACCAGCGGCGGCCACGCTCCGGTCCAAAGGTCGCCGCGCACGCCCGCGCGAGCAGCGGCTCAATCGCCACCGGCCCAAGACTCATCGAGAGGTGGCCGGCCTCCAGACGCGACACGTCCAGGATCCGCGTGATCAGCACCGAGAGGTGGTCTGCCTCGAGGGTGAGGATCTCCATGGGGCGCCGGCTTGTCGCCGGCAGGCTGGACGCGTCCTCGCCCAAGATCTCCAAGGCTCCGCGGATGTCTGTCAGCGGCGCCCGCAGCTGGTGCGATACAAGCGACACGAACTCGGACTTCAGGCGGTCAAGCTGGCGCAACTCGACGTTGGCCTCAGCCAGTTCTGCGGTCGCCTCCTGCAGGTGCTGGGTCCGCTGGTTGATCCGCGCCTCAAGGTCCTGGTTCGCGTTTGCCAGATCGGCAGACATGCGGACGTAGGCGGCAAGCAGCCGCACCACCCAGGCGAGGGTGAGGAAGATGGCCGCGGGCCCGATGAGCCCAAAGAGGGTCGTCTCGATGACAAACGCCAGCGAGATGGACTCCCCCTCAATCCGGATGTGCTCGCCCCACTCGATAAACACCGCGACGCCAAACAGCGCCAGCGGCAGCACCCAGCGCAGTGTCCGCAGCAGGCGCACTGCTGATGCCGGGGGCGGTTGCGCCCGGGTCAAAGCGGGAAGGCTCACGGATGACTCCTTTGCCCGGAATCCTCGCACAGCCGGAGCGTCGTCATTCGCCGCTGGCCCTCGGTGAGACGCAAACACGACATTGCCGGGACGAGACCGCGACGGGCCCGTCCCTACGCTCAAGACACATCTGGCATGACGCGTCCGCTCCGGTGAGCGCCGGGCCCGCGACAGCCACAGGCAGCCAGAGGTGAACCGCCGCGTGGCGGAGATTGCACGGAGGACAACATGTCTCGATCCCGCTACCGCCTGCTCCTCGCGGCCCCGCTTGTCGGCGCTCTCCTCGCCGCAGGTCTTGGCGCCTGCTCCTCGGCGCCGGCCGCAACACCGCCTGCTACCCCGGCCGTTACCGCCGCCCCAGTCCTGACCGGCGCTGCCGCAGGCCAGGTCATGTACGAGCAGTCCTGCGCCTCCTGCCACGGCGCGGGTGGCGTCGGCATCAAGTTCACGCTGGACAACCAGACGATTGAAGTGCCGGCCATCACGTTCGCCGAGCTTGACGCCCTCTACCACGACAAGTTCGACACGATGGCCGTAGACACCATCACGAAGGGTGTCGACGAGGCTGGCCAGCCGCTCAACCGGATGATGCCGCGCTGGACCATCTTTTCGGACCAGCAGCTGGCGGACATCGTGACGTACCTCAAGACCCTCAAGTAGTCAGGCAACAGCAACCATGACGAGCGAATTGCCATCCGAGAGGGCTCCGTTGCCCGCCGATGGGGCCCCGCAGGCCGAACCCGTAACGACCGACGCGGCCCCTGCCGCGGAGGCTGTGGAGGCTGCGGAGGTCCAGCGGATGTCGCCGCCCGTCCCAGAGCGCCCGTGGGCCCGCCGCACGTTTGTTGTGCGGGTCCTGGGCGGCGTTGGCGTCGTGCTTGCGGCGGCCGTCGCAATCCCGGTGGCCGGGATGGCGGCCGCTCCCGCCACACGCGGCCCCCTGCGCTGGTCGGCGCTTGCAGGCTCCGTGCCGCCAACACCGCGCAGCACCGGCTTCGTGTCGCTCGGCCCCATTGCCAACTTCCCGGTGGGTGTGCCCACGCTGCTGCCCGTGACGGTGTCGGTTGACATCGGCGGCACCGTGCAGGATGCGCAGATTGCGGTCTACGTGGTCCGGTCCCACGAGCAGAGCGTCCAGATCCTCGATATCCACTGCACGCACATGGGTTGCCCCGTGGGTTGGAGTCAGGGCGCCAAGCGCTTCCTCTGCCCCTGCCACGGTGGTGCCTTCACGGCCGACGGCCATCAGGCGGATGGACCGCCCCCGCGGCCGCTTGACCGCTATCAGGCCATCATCGCCAACCAGGAGGTCTGGATGGGCCCGCTGATCGAGGGGGCCTGACCATGCACCCCATCCGCTGGATCAACGAGCGCCTTGGTCTCGGCCCTATCGTCCGAGGCTTCCTGGACCGGCCCATCCCGGCCAACGTCGGCTGGCTCAACACCCTTGGCTCGGCGACACTGTTTCTGATCTTCGTTCAGGTCGCCACCGGTATCGGGCTCTCGCTCTACTACGTGCCGTCTGCCGACCACGCCTATGACAGCGTCAAACACATCGACACCCTCACCTTCGGCGCGCTTGTCCGGGGCGTCCACCACTGGTCTGCGTCGATCCTCGTGGTCCTCATCGGCCTCCACACGCTGCGCGTCTTCTTTCAGGGCGCCTACAAGTACCCGCGCGAGATGTCGTGGATCGTGGGCGCTGTCCTGTTTGTGGTGATGCTTGGCTTCGCCTTCACCGGGTATCTGCTGCCGTGGGACCAGAAGGCCTACTGGGCCACCGTCGTAGGCACCAATGTCGCAGGCTCCGCGCCGTTTGTGGGCGACTTCGTGCTGGGGCTCATGCGCGGCGGCCCCGCG
>JANYAA010000021.1 GCA_025355255.1 Chloroflexota bacterium
CGCCACTTCTCCAACAGCGTCCTGCCGAAGAAGGCGGGCCAGGCGAAGACGATCGACACCCTGCTCGGCCAGTCGTTCACGGTCAATGCAGCCGGGATGATCACGACCGCCAGCGGCGCGACCACGCCGAACATCATCGCCGCCAACATCCCCGCGACCAACGGCGTCATCCACGTCGTTGACGCGGTGCTGATCCCCAGCCTCTAGCCACTGCGGGGCGTCAGCCGCCCCGGTTACCTCCACTATCGAAGCGCCGGGCGGACACATGTCTCCCGGCGCTTCCGTTTAAGTGGTGCTCCCGCTCGCACCACCGCCCAGCTTGCCCGACGCGTACATAGCCCAGCCGCGATAGCCTCGAGCCATGCCCATTGTCGGCGCTGTCCTGGCGGACCGATACCGGATCGAGGCGGTCCTTGGTGTTGGCGGCATGGCGTCCGTCTACCGGGCCACGGACCTCCGCCTCGACAGGCAGGTCGCCGTGAAGGTTCTGCTCGCCAATCTCTCGGCGGATGCGCAGTTCGCCGAGCGGTTCAGCCGCGAGGCCGGAGCCATGGCGGGCTTCAGCCATCCGAACATCGTGGCGGTCTACGACGTCGAGCCGGGCGACCAGACAACCGGCCGTGAGCCGTTCTACGTGATGGAGTATTGCCAGGGAGGCTCGCTCGCGGACCGGCTGAAGGTCAGCGGTCGGATGCCGCCGGACGAGCTCATCCCGATCGTCGCGGCGGTCTCTGAGGGGCTGGCCGAGCTGCACCGCCACGGCCTCATCCACCGCGACGTGAAGCCGGCCAACATCCTGTTCGCGAGCGACCGACCAAAGCTCGCCGATTTCGGCGTTGCGTGGAGCGAGGGGCCGCCTGATGGGGATGCCCTGACCCTCCCGGGCTCAACGCCGGGGACGGTGGCGTATCTCGCCCCGGAGCTCACCGCCGGAGCCCCACCGAGTTCCGCCAGCGACGTCTACGCCCTGGGCGTAACGATCTTCCGGGCACTGACTGGCAGGTATCCCCGGCCCTCAACGGACGCGGGAGCCATTGTTGGCGCGCGGCTCGGCGTGCTGGAGTCCGTCTCCGCAGCTGCGCCGCATCTTGGACCGAGCTTCGACGCCGCCCTCGCCCGCGCGCTTGACCCGGACCCGGCCGCCCGGCCGTCTCCTGCCGGGCTCGCCGCAGACGTCGCGGCTGCGCTCGAGATTGGGGGAGTCGCCGCGCCGGCGGCCCCACCCAGCGCACCATCGGATGTGGATCCGGAAGCGCCCACCCTCGTGGCGTCGGAACTGACATCGATGGCCCCCCGAGCGAGCGCCGTGCCCCAGGGTCCGATACCCCAGCAACCGGCCGCGCAGCAACCTGCCGCGTGGCAACCTGCGCCTTCGCCATCGGACCGCTTTGGCCGCGGCGGGGTGGCCATCTTCGTGGTCGTGCTGGTTGTGCTGACCGCGCTGGCCGTGCTCCTGCTGCCCCGTCTGATGAGTGGCAAGCCGGGCCTTCCGGGTGCGTCGGCGACGGCCACTCCGTCGGCAGCTGCCACGGCGTCGGCGAAGGCCACCGCGTCGCCGAAGGCCACGACGCTCCCGACCAGCAACGCGGCAATCCTCGCTGCCCTGAGCCGTGTGGACGCCGCCATCGAAGCGGCGCGCGGCGGGAAGCACGGGCTCAACGTGAACGCTGCGAACACGCTCATGCAGCTCGCGAGCGCGGTGCGCTCGGCGGTGAACCTGGGAGATCTGGGCGCTGCGGCCACGGCTGCGCAGGCACTGTCCAATCAGGGCGGTTCGTTGACAAAAGAGCTCGACAAATCGCGCCGCGATGCGCTGCTGGCCGCCATCGACGACCTGTTGGCGGCGCTGCCCCCGCCTTGACGGGATCGGCCCGTGCCAACTCCAGCCTGTCCCACCCGGGCGGTGGGTCAGAGCGTCCCGGCCTCGGCCATCGCCCGAACCTCCCCGGCTCGGGCACGGATCGCGGAGCGCACGGTCTCGTCGCGGCGGCGCCATGCCGCAACCATCGTCCCCATGCGCGGATTGCCCTTGAACCGCTCAGCGTGGCGGTCAATGAAATCCCAGTAGAGGGTGGTGAAGGGGCACGCGTCCGGTCCGGTCGCAAGGCGCGGGTCGTAGGGGCAGCGGTCACAGTGGTCGCCCATCCGGTGCAGGTAGGCCCCGCCTGAAACGTATGGCTTGGACGTAAACGTTCCGCCGGTCGCGAACTGGCTCATCCCCATCACGTTTGGCGTGACCACCCAGTCGAACGCATCAACGTACATCTCGAGGAACCAGTCGTTCACCGCGCCCGGCTCAACCCCGGCAAGCAGCGCAAACGAGCCGAGGACCATCAGCCGCTGGATATGGTGGGTGTGGCCAGTGGCGACGACCTGCCGCACGGCCTCGCCCACGCAGCGCATGCGGGTCTCGCCGGTCCAGTAGAACGCCGGGAGCGCGCCCTCGTGGCCGAGGACATTCGAGCCTCGCAGGTTGGGCATCTCCCTCCGGTAAATGTGATGGAGGAACTCCCGCCAGCCGAGGAGCTGGCGCACAAAGCCCTCGACCGACGCCAGCGGGACGTCCGCCCGCCCGGCTGTGGCAAGGACGGCGGCACAGGCCTCGGCAGCTGTGAGCAGGCCGAGGTTGAGCGAGACGGACAGGAGCGAGTGGGCAAGCACCCGCTCGCCGTCGACCAGGGCGTCCTCGTAGGGACCAAACTCCGGCAGGCGGTGGGCGACGAAGTCGGCCAGGCTGGTCAGGGCGTCCGTGCGGGTTACCGGCCAGGCGAAGCCGTCAAGGCTCCCGGGGTGGTCAGGGAAGCGGGCGTCAACCTCGGCCAGCACCTCGCGGGTGATCACGTCCGGCGCGAACGCCGGCGGTGGTGGGAAGTGGTGGCCCGGTGGCGGGACGCGGCGGTTCTCGGCGTCGTAGCTCCAGACGCCGCCGGCCGGGCGGGCTGCGGGGTCGCCCGGGCGGGCTGGCCAGCCGGCGCGGTCCTCCATGAGCCAGCCCGATCGGTGGCGCTCCGCCCGGTACCAGGCGTCGAGACGAAGCTCCCGGCGACCGTCCGCCCAGGCGTCGAACGTGGGCGCGTCGGAGAGCCACAGCGCATTGGGTACGACCGCCAGACGCCCACCGACGTCCTCGACAGCCCGGCGGACTCCGTCTGCGACGCCGTAGTCGGCCGGTTCCATCAACTCGATCGTCGCGCCGGGATGGGCCGCCAGGTGCGCAGCGAGGCCCTCCTCAAACGCCGCGGAACGGCGATATGCGACATCGAAGCCCGCCTCGGCAGCCTCGGCGGCGAAGTGGCGCATCGCGCTCCAGACGAGAACGAGCTTCTGGCGGTGGAACGGGCGGCGCCGGGCCCACGCGTCAGACTCGACGAGGAGCACCGTCGTGGTAGCCGGATCGGCATCGGCGAGCGGTCCGACGACGCGGGTCAGCTGGTCGCCGAGGACCAGGATGTGGCGGCGCATCAAAACCGGCGGCGCCGGCAGCGCTCCGAGCAATGCCGCACCTGGTCCCATGTCGCCGCCCAGCGCCTGCGCCACGCGAACGGCCGTCCACACATTGCGCAGATCCGGGTGGGCCGCTCCGAGGGCGGGCGATGCCGGCCAGGCGAAGAGGGTCCGCCCTTGAATGCTCGCCCTTCTCGTCGCGCTGGCACGGCGGTTGACACGGTGCCCGTCAGGCTCCGCCTGCAACGACCAGCGGGAGGCCGATCACGGGACCGAGGCGGTCCGCAGCCATGCCGCGGAGCCTCTCCGCGAGGCTCGGCCGGATCACGTCGGATGGCACCACCACGATGGTGCCGCTGAACCGTCGGCCCGCCTGAGCGAGGCCCTCCGCCCCGGAGGCAGTCGGAAACCAGCCGCCCGCGGCCACGCCCGCGGCCGTCGCCGCCTCGAGGTAGGTGATCATGGCCCGCCGGCCCTCGCGACGCGCGATGCTGATGTCGAACAGCCGATCGGGCGACGGGCGGTTGGCATCGTCGCCACGCATGTCGTGATACGGGCTCGCGAAGCCCTCAGCCCCGCGGTCGACGAGGACCATCGCGCGATCCTCGCGCCGGGCGAGAGCCAGCGCGGTGATGAACGCGAGACGGTCAGCTCCCCGACCCACGGCAACCACGACCGCTCCCGGACCGGCATCGGAGGCAGGCTCGGCGAGAAGGACGTCGCTTGCCTCAACCAGCTCCAGGGCGGACGCCGAGGGCGGCACGTGTTCGGCCCGTGGAGGCGGTGCCCCAATCGGCAGAAGAGTGCGGATCAGGAGATCGATCACCCCCGCATCATCGGAGACGAACCCGACGAAGCGCTTGCCGGAACTTGCGGCGCCACCGATGCCGAATGTCTTCGGGTCACCCAACTCGTAGCTGACGAAGGCCAGCGGCTCCGGCGAATCGGTCACCAGGAACCACTGGTTCTCGAGGCGGCGGGTGTCGGCCGGCAATGCCCGGTAGTCGAGGCCGTCGAGGCCGAGGCCGTCGGCGTGGGACCCCGCCGCCCAGGCGACAACCTGGGTTCCGGCTGCGAGGAGGGCTCGGTACCGCTCCGCCTCGACGTTTAACTTGGCCGCAGCCTGAAAGCCCACAAGGAGCCGGCCCCCGGTCGAGGCGCGCTCGATGTCCCGCGTCGTTCGCAGCATGGCACGCGGGTCGTACGTGAAGCGCGTGGCATCAGGCGCGCGGCCTAGTGCCTCCGCGAGACGTCGGCCGATCTCGAAGATCCCCGAGTCACCTGCGCCAACCGGGTACGTCCAGTCCATGGTCTTGGCAGCCATGTCGCTGCGCTCCTTACGTTGCTCCGTTCCGGCTGCCTGGTTCGCTGCTCCGGCTCTCGAGTTCGAAATGGTGCAGGCTGCGTCGGGATCGGCCTTGGTCTGTCGTCTTGCTCTTCGCGCCGCTTCGTGCCACGGATTGTTGCGCGCGATTCGGGCCGCTGCCAAATCGGGAGCCCATCCGCGGCCCGCGGCCAGCCGAATACGAGGCATGGCACCAACGCAGTCCCGAGTATTCACGCCCCTCGACAGACTCAGGCGCCGGCTTGTCCGTGAGGCCGAGGACCTGTTCTCGCACGCCGATGACCCCCTCGCCAACACGCTCCTGTTTGCTGGAGATCCGGGGCTCTTTGGGCCGGGCTCCATCACCTGGGAGCTCATGGGTGACGTGTCAACGTTCATCGGCGGCATCCGCGCGCTGCTGGTCCAAGCGGCACATCCGGAGGTGGTAGCGGGCGTCGCGGACCATTCGCGCTACCGCGAGGACCCGCTTGGGCGTCTGTCGCGAACCTCAAACTATGTGGCGGCGACCTCGTATGGCGCCATGCCAGAGGTGGACGCGGCAGTTGGGGCTGTGCGGCGCGCGCACGCGAGGGTTCGCGGGACGTCGCATCGCGGGATCCCCTACACGGCGGCCAACCCGGCGCTGGCTGCATGGGTCCACAACTCGCTCACGGACTCGCTCCTCGTCTCTGCACAGGTGTTCGGTCCGCGATCGCTGTCCACGGAGGAGGCCGACCGGTTCGTTATGGAGCAGGCGCGCATCGGCCGTCTCCTCGGCGCCGATCCACTGCCTGAGACGGCCAAGGACCTCGCCCGATGGGTTGCGGAGCACCCCGCCGTGGCGCCTTCTCCCGGCATGGTCGAGGCTGTCCGGTTCCTCAGGCAACCGCCTCTGAGCCCGGCGGTCATGCTCCCGTATCGACTGATGGCGGCCGCTGCGATTGCCACGCTCCCCGAAGGATTGCGGGAGGTCCTGGACGTCCGGGAGCGGCGTGGCGCAATCCCGGTTGGCCGGGCGTCCATGCGATCGCTTCGGTGGGTCCTCGGCTACTCCCCGCGTTGGCGGATGGCGCTCCTCCGCGCGGGCGCACCCATCCCGGAGGACCGGTTCAAGCAGAAGACGCCCTTCGAGACGATCGCGCGCCCGCAAGGCTGACTCTTGGGGGCGGCCCCAACGCCGCGATAGGTGTACGCACAGCGCGGATCAGCCGGGACTTGTCGCCCTCAGGCCGAGGAGGCCGGCGGCCGCAACCATCCGTTCGTCGTAGGTCAGGATGACGTCCAGATCGTCACCGACCGCCACAGCAGTTGCCAGATGAATGGCGTCGAGCGTGCGCAGGATCCGCGGCTCCATGGTCCCTGCGGCGTCGAGGATTCGGTCATCGATCGCGATGAGATCCACGCGTCGCAGACCCTCGCGCACCACTGCGAGGGCATCGGGCCCAAGGTGTCGAACGGCGCGGAACGCTTCGGCGCGCAGGAGGGCCGACGATACGCGGCGTGCGCTGCTGGCGGTGAGGAACGCTCTGAGCGCGGGTGACTCGGCCTCCTCGACCACAACCTTGAGGAAGGCGGAGCTATCCAGGTAGAGCGCGCTCACTCAGCGCGACCCTCGTCCACGAGTTGGGACGGCACCGCCGCGCCGGGCAGAAGGGGTACTGGCGACAGGGCGAGGAGATCGCCCTCCGCTCGCCGGAGCAGGCCTTCGCGCTCTAGGCGGGCGAGACCGCTTGGCATCGTCCGCAGCAGGACGGCGACGGCGCGGCCCCGATCGGTCACCTCAACCGTCTCGCCGGCCGCAACCCGACGCAGGATGGCGCTCGCATCGCGTCGCAGCTCCCGAACCCCGATACGTTCCATGTGCGACATAGTAGCACAGGCCCACGCCCGCCGAGCATTAGAACTTGCCCTGGCTAAGGAGAACGTTGCCCTTGCCGCCCAGATCCAACTCCTCGTCGCGCGGCTGACCGCCTGACAACCGTGCCCCAGGCGCGCTTGCGATCTTGCCGTCGGCTAGGACGGCGCTGGAGGACGTTCCCGCTGTTGGCACGACATCTGGCCTCCAGGGCTATGGCGTCGAGGCGGCGAATTGGGCGCAGCGAGCCCTCAAGCGTTTCGCGTCCTAGCCGCTGATTCGCGGGCCCGCCGGGCGCGTGGTCGCGACCACCCCGGCGCGAAGTAGGTCTACCGAGTGGCGGACGGATCCACGATCTCGAGTCCGGAGAAGGCCAGCCTGTGAAAGCCCCGGTCCCGGGTCAGCAGCCGATCGGCCTGGTGCATCGCATGGGCACCCACGAGGAAGTCCGCGATCACCCGCTCCCGGGGGCCGCCCGCGCGTCGATACTCGCGCCATGCAGACCCCGCCCCGGCAGCGGCTGCGCGTCCAAGCGGGTCGAGCGCGATGGGGATCGATTCGAGAGCACGGTCCGCTGCGGCCAGCGTCTCAAAGGCGGCGTATAGCTCGGCCCAGACGACGGCGCACGCGACGAGCGGGCCATCGGCTAGGCAGGCCCGCACGGCGGCAAGCGAGCGGGTCGCGAACGTCG
>JANYAA010000072.1 GCA_025355255.1 Chloroflexota bacterium
CTGGATCGTCACCGAGGTTGGCCGCCAGCCCTGGATCGTCTACGGCTTCCTGCGCACGGCCGACGCGGTCACGCGGACGCCGGGTGTGCAGGTGTCCTTCGTAGCGGTGGTCGCGCTGTACACGACCCTTGGCGTGGCGTCGCTTGTTGCGCTGCGCACGCTGCAGCGGCGCTGGGCGGTTGAGGACGCGGCCGCCGGAGGGCGGGCAGCATGACCGCAGCCGACCTCACCGCAATTGTCCTGTGGCTGGGCCTCACCGCCTATACGGTGTTTGGCGGTGCCGACTTTGGCGCGGGCTTCTGGGATCTCCTGGCCGGCAGGTCCGAGGCTGGCCTCCGGCCGCGGGCGCTCATCGCTGACTCCATTGGGCCCGTGTGGGAAGCCAACCACACCTGGCTGATCTTTGATCTCGTCATCCTGTGGACCGCGTTCCCGCCTGCGTTCGCCGCAATCATGTCCACGCTGTTTGTCCCGCTCAGCCTTGCGGCGTTGGGCATCGTGCTGCGTGGCTCGGCCTTCGCGTTCCGCCCGGTTGCGGCCGGGCTGAGCGGCAGACGCGCGGCAGGGGCGATCTTCGCCAGCTCGTCGGTCGTCACACCGTTCTTCCTGGGTGCCGCCGGGGGTGCCATTGCGAGCGGGCGCGTGACCGGTAGCCTCGCAGCCGGCGACCCGGTCACAAGTTGGCTCAACCCGACATCGATCCTCATAGGGTTGCTCGCCATCTCGACGTGTGCCTACCTTGCCGCGGTCTTCCTTGTCGCGGACGCCCGACGGCAGCGGCAGGCCGACCTGGTCGGGTACTTCCAGCGACGCGCAACCGTGGCCGCGATCGTCACGGGCGCGATTGCGCTGGCCGGTATCGGTGTTCTCAGTCTCGATTCTCCCACCCTTGCGGGCGAACTGACGAGCCGGGGCTGGCCGCTGATCGCTGCCTCGGGCGTGTTGGGCGCGGGTGCGCTGCTCCTGCTGCGCCGGGACGCGCCGCTTGGGACGCGGGCCCTGGCGACCGGCGCGGTGGTAGCCGTCGTCTGGGGCTGGGGCGTCGCGCAGTATCCGGACATCCTGCCCGGGTCGCTATCGCTGGCTGCGGCGGCGGCCCCGGCTGGCGCCCTGGAGGCCCTGCTGGTCGTGTTTGTCATCGCCGCGCTCGTCATCGCGCCGTCGCTGGCGCTCCTGTACCGGCTTGACCAGGGCAGCCGCCTCGAGGGCCACGGGCTGGGCTCAGACTTCCACGCGAGCTAAGCCGTCACCCGCGAGCGTCAGACGGGGTCGCGCAGGATGGGGCAGGTCATGCAGTAGCCGCCGCATGCATGGCTCGTGGGCGTACGCTCCGGTGTCGGGCGCAGCCTGCTGTCGACCTCCCGTAGGACACCGGCGGAGGCGAGACCAACCCGCGTCTAGCAGCCGTCGAACGCGGCGAATGTGTGCGTCGCCCGTGTGCTCGAACTGCCGCCCCACCCATTTGCGGAGGCGGAGTGCGCGGACCGTGCCGTTGAGTGGCCGGGCCTCGATGCTTGCCGTAGGGGTATCGTGCCAGAGCAGCGGTACCCTGCGCGCCATGGACGAGCGGATCACCGATGAGGCGTTTGAGGACTGGGTCTTCGAGGCCATCGACGCCCTGCCCGATACCTTCCGCGAGCGGTTGGGCAGCGTCGCGATCGTCATCGCAGACTGGCCCACCCCGGACCAGCTGGCTGCCGCCGGTGCTGCTGGATTGTATGGCCTCTACCAAGGCGTGCCGCGCTCGCGGCTCAGCGCGGACCAGGTTGCCATTCCGTCCACCATCACGATCTTTCGAGGACAGCTCGAGGCGCACTACCGAGCTCCCGCTGCGCTGCGCGACAAGGTGCAGCACGTCGTCCGCCACGAGATCGCGCACCACTTCGGTATCTCGGACGAGCGCCTGCACGAGATCAACCGCTACTAGCCGCGACGCGCCGGCCGCGTTTATGACCTACGGGAGATGCGTCGACAGAGGCCGGGGGCAACCTTCGCCTAGGTATCCGCCGCGAGGCTGTCGCCATGAAGCTGTCCGCTGTGTTCGTCTCGCTCGCGCTGCTGGCCAGCAGCTGCGACCGCGTTGTCGTGACACCGTCACCCACGCCAAGCGCGACGCAACCCGCAACTTCCGCCTCGCCCGCGCCTCCAACACCCGTCCCAACGCCGACAACGACGGACTCGCCTGGCCCGACTGCCACGCCGACACCTGCGCCCCTCCCCACCCCCGCCCCATCCGATGCCGCCGTAACGAGGTTGCGCGTCTACTTCATGCTGGGCCTCCCTGATGGCACCACAGGGCTGGTGCCGATGGCGCGCGAGATCCCGCACACGGTGGCGGTGGGTGCAGCCGCGATGCGTGCGCTGATCGCCGGCCCCACCGCTCTCGAAACGACCGCCAGCCCCGCCCTGTTCTCGCTCCTCCCCGCTGGCACACGCTTCATCGGCCTAGCGATCAACGCGGCGGTCGCCACCGTGGATCTGTCGGGCGAGTTCGCGAGCGGCGGCGGCACAGCGGCCGTGTACGGTCGGCTCGCCCAGGTTGTCTACACGCTCACCCAGTTCCCAACGGTGACCTCGGTGAGGTTCATGCTCGACGGGGCAGCCGTCACCACCTTCAGCAGCGAGGGTGTCCTGCTGGACAAGCCGGTCAAGCGCACGGACTTCGCCAATGAGCTGCCCGCCATTTTTGTTGACCGACCGCTCTGGGGTGGCCAAGCGGGCAACCCCATCGGGATCCAGGGCGATGCCAATGTGTCCGAGGCGCAATTCACGGCGCAAATCCGCGATGGCGCGGGCAACGTGCTCTCGGCCATGGCCATCACGGCCACGTGCGGGACCGGGTGCTGGGGCACGTTCCTGGCCAGCCTGCCGTACACGGTGTCAACCGCGCAGTGGGGCACGCTGCGCGTCTACAGCGCCTCGGCCAAAGACGGCACGCCGGAGAACGAGCGGATCTACCCGGTGTGGCTGAGCCAGGCCGGAGGCTGACCAACGGCCGCAGAATGCTGCGGCGCCATCTGCTTCGCGACGTTGGTCTCTAGCGGCGGTTCAGACCTGGAGGAGCGTCTGGACCGCCGGCGCGATCCGCTCCTCAACCCAGCGCCGGTACTGCCGGCCGGACGGGTGCAGGCCGTCGTCAGCGACCAGCGCCGAATCGGCAGCCGCCTCCGCAGAGATCGCGGTGATGCCGTCCACGAACAGGATGCCGCGCTCACGAGCGACGCTTGCCAACACCAAATTGACAATCGCAATCTGCGCGCTCAGCTCCGCTGGCGGACCGTAGTCGCCGCCCTTGGGCGTGTGAGTGTAGTCCGGCGTCTCAACGCACAGGATCCGATGGGCACCAACGAGCGGGATGAGCCGGTCCAGGATCGCCTTGACGGTGAACCTGTACACGTCCACACCGGTGCGCCGGATGACGTCGTTGACACCGACCAAAAGCGAGACGAACTCCGGCACCAGCGCGGTGACGTCCGGAAGTTGCCGATCCAGAACGTCGCGCGACGTCCAGCCGTTGACCGCCAGGTTCGCAACCGGATCCAGCGTGTGGACGGACCCGAGCTCCCGCAGCCGCACGACGAGGAGCTCCGGCCACCGTTCGTCAGCGCGCACCGCTGTGCCGATGGTGTAGGAGTCGCCAAGCGCGACGTACCGAAGCGCGGGCCAATGCGCTGCGGCCGTTTCGGGGGCCATCATGCTAGCGGTAGCTCGCCACCGCGTCGATGACAAGCTCCGTAAAGGCCGCGCGGTCGATATCGAGCGCCACGTCCACGTTTGGCGGCTTGCCCGGCTGGCCGCGGTGGTCTACCACGGTCATGCCGCGGGTGAGCTCGCCGATGACTTCGACGTCCACATGGTGCCGGCGCGTCGTGACCAGGTGCGGCAGCGCAACCGTCGCCACGGCCACGGCATCGTGGATGGGCGTATCGGCTGTGCCATAGCGCTCTAGGTGAAAGCGCGTGAAGAAGAACAGCAGGTCCGCAAACACGTCGCCGGGCCGCGTGCCCAGCGCGCGAAGGCGGTCCACCTCCGGCAGGCCCATCAGCGCCTTGTGCGTGATGTCCAGACCGCACATCGTGATGGGCAGACCGCTGCGGAAGACGATCCGCGCAGCCTCGGGGTCCACCCAGATGTTGAACTCCGCCGATGGCGTCCAGTTGCCCGCGCCCATCGCGCCGCCCATCAGGCAGATGCGCGCGATCTTGGGCTTGAGCTCCGGGTGCGCCAGCAGCAGCAGCCCGATGTTGGTGAGCGGTCCGGTGGGGATCAGCGTGACCGGTTCCGGCGATGCCGCCAGGGTTGCCGCCAGGAAGGCGATGGCGCCCTCCGGCCTCGCCTCGGAGATGGGCTCCGGCAGGTCGGCGCCGTCCAGCCCGCTCTTGCCGTGGACCTCGGGCGCGGTCTCCAGGGGGCGCAGCAGCGGGTCGTCAATGCCCGCCGCCACCGGCACATCGGGGCGGTTCAGCAGCGCGAGGATCCGCAGCGCGTTGCGCGTGGTGTTTTCGAGACCTGCGTTGCCGCCCACCGTGGTGATCCCCAGCACGTTGAGCTCCGGCCGGGCCAGCGCCAGCGTGATGGCCAGGGCGTCGTCGTGCCCCGGGTCGCAGTCCAGGATGACCGGGATCGCCATCAGGGGAGCCTCGCAAACGCGTCGAGCAGCAGGCGCTCAAAGCGGCCGCCGTCGATGACGATGCCCACATCGGCGTTGGGCTGGCGCCCGTCACGGCGCAGCCGGTACGGGAGCCCATCGCACACTGTTCGGCCACGCGCCGGCCCCTGCGTGGTGTCCACCGCCACGTGGTATGGCGCCACGGCCACCAGGTCGCCAACCATCAGATGGGCAATCGCCACCGCATCGTGGATGGCCGTGGTGGTTGAGCCGGACCACTCGAGGTTCCGGTCAAGGGCGTAGTCCGTCAGCTCGGCCGCGATCCGCCCGGACCGCGTGCCCAGCGCGCGCAGCGCCTGCGCAGCGGCCCGGTCAAGCAGGGCCTGGTGCGTCACGTCGAGGCCAATCATGGTGATGGGCACACCCGAGCGGAACACCACGTCGGCGGCCTCAGGGTCTGCGGCAATGTTGAACTCGGCTGAGACGCTGTGGTTCCCCTCCCCAATCGAGCCGCCCATGAGGCACAGGTGGGCGATCTTGGACGCGAGGTGCGGGTACTGGCGCAGCAACAGCGCGACGTTGGTGAGCGGCCCGATGGGCGCAATCGCCACAGGCTCCGGACTCCCCTCGAGAAGCCTCGCGATCAGCGGCACGGCCCCTTCCGGACGAGGCGTGTTCACGGCGGGCGCGAGCACCGTCGTCCCGATGCCGCTTGCCCCGTGAACCTCCGTGGCCCGCACGACAGACCCCAGCAGCGCCCCCGCGGCGCCCTCCGCCACCGGGACGTCGTCACGACCGTAGGCATGGAGCAGCCGCAGCGCGTTCTCTGTGCAGCGGGCGACGTCCGCATTGCCGCCAACCGTGGTCACCGCGAGCAGCTTGAACTCCGGACTGGCACAGGCGAGGCCGATGGCCAGCGCGTCGTCCAGGCCCGGATCGCTGTCGATGATCAGCGGCAGCGGGTGCTCGGCCGTCCCGAGAGGCGCCGTTCTGGCGCCCGCGGCTGCGCGGTGATACGTGGGGATCGCGTGAACGGCAGCCCAGCGCTCCACGTCATAGCCGGCACTCATCGGCACGCTTCCAAGTCTAGCTTTGCTCGTACGGCTGCCCGGCCATCGCCGGACCCCGAACGCGGCCCACGAGACCCGCCACCACGACGATCGTGACCAGGTATGGCACGCTCGTGAGGATCTGCGGCGGGACGTCCACGCCAAGGCTCGAGAGCAGCGTCTGCGTGGCATCCGAGAAGCCGAACACCAGGGCGGCCCCGAAGGCGCCAATCGGGTTCCAGCCACCGAAGATCATCGCCGCAATGGCGATGAACCCCTTGCCGGCCGACATGTTGATCTGGAAGCTGCCGGCGCTGTGCAGGCTCAGGTAGGAGCCCGCGAAGCCCGCGAGCGCGCCGGCGAGCATCATCGCCCGGTAACGGATCTTGATCACGTCCACGCCAACGGTGCCGGCAGCCTGCGGGTACTCGCCCGAGGCCCGGAGCCGGAGACCCCAGCGCGTCCGGAACAGCATGTACGTGAGCACGACCATCGTGACAAGCGCGAGGTACAGGTACGGCGTCCCCGAGAAGAGGATGGGGCCCAGCACGGGGATGTCGCTCAGCAACGGGATCTTGATCGCCTCAACCGTGGGCGGCGTGTTGAGGTTTGTGTTCAGCTGCAGCACGCGCAGGTACATGAAGTTCGTGACGCCCAGCGCCCCGAAGTTCACGACGGTGCCCACGATGATCTGGTCGACGCGGTGGCGGATTGCCAGCCAGGTCATGAGCCACCCGACGCCGACACCCACAAGAGCGGCGACGATGGGGCCCACGATGACGAGGCCCGTCACGCTTGCCGCGATCGATGCCACGCAGGCGCCGAGCAGGAACTTGCCTTCGATGGCGATGTTCAGCATGCCGCTGCGCTCGCAGATCATCGCCGCGAACGCGCCCATCGCGATCGGAAAGGCGTACTCGAGAGAGCCTGCGAACAGGTTGGTCAGCACGGCTGGCTTGCCCGCAAGCAGGGTCCCGATGATGGCCGCAATCCAGAACGGCATCGCCAGGGCCATCCAGCGGCGCCAGCTCACGCTAGCGCCCCGCCACAGCTGCAAGATCCCGCCGATCCCGGTGATCAGCGCGGCAATGATCCAGATGACGCCTGCCATGGCGTGGAACTCCCACGCGTCGCCACCCTGCTGCTGCAGCCAGAAGCGGAAGGTCACGTCGTGGGACATCGTCCCGCTGGCAAAGCTCAAACCCATGACGCCTAGCGCCGCAAAGATGACGCCACGGATGCGCGCGGCGCGCTGGGCCCGGCGGTGACCCTCGCTCAGGGCCACCGGGGCGACGTTCGCAGGAGCGGCTGACGCGGTCATGCGGGCGCCCCTTCAGCTGCGGGCGCACCGCTCTCGATAGCCGGCTGCCTCAACCGATAGATCTTGCGCACAAGGTCGGGTGCGGCGACAAACATGATCACCAGGGCCTGGATGAACACGAGCAGGTCCAGCGGCACCCCGCTCGCAACCTGCATCCCGTGGCCGCCGTTGTTGAGGGCGCCGAAGAGCAATGCGGCAGCCACAACACCACCTGGTCTGGTGCCGCCCAGGAGCGCAAGCGCAATCGCCGTCCAGCCGTAGCCGGAGTTCACGTCGTTCGACATCTGGGTCACGGAGCCCATGACCTGGAAGGCCCCGCCAAGGCCAGCCAGAGCGCCGGAGACCACCATGGCCAGGATGATCGATCCGCCGGCGCTCATGCCCGCGTAGCGCGCGGCCGTGAGGTTGAGGCCGGCCGAGCGGAGCTCGAAGCCCTTCGTCGTCTTGAACAGGAACCACGAGACAAGCGCGGCAACCAGCAGTGCGACGATGAAGCCCCAGTGCAGCCGCAAACCCAGGAAGGGGATCAGCTGCGGCACGCGCACAAAGTCCAGCACCTTCGAGATTGGCTGCGAGCTCGTGGACTGCCGAAGGAAGTCGTTGCGGAGCGCCAGCTGGACGATCTGGAGCGCCACATAGTTCAGCATGATCGTGGTGATGACTTCGTGGGCACCCGTGCGCGCCTTGAGGAAGCCCGGGATAAATCCCCACACAGCACCGAAGACGATGCCGCCGGCGAGCGCCGCAACCAGGGTGATGGGCGCAGGCATGCCCCGGAACATCAGCGCAACGACCGTGGCGCCGAGCGCGCCCAGAACGAACTGGCCGTCGCCGCCGATGTTGAACACGCCGGAGCGGAAGGAGACGGCGATGGCGAGACCGGTGAACATCAGCGGTGTCGCAGCAACGAGCGTCTCGCTCATGGGCCGAAACGCGATGGTCCAGTCGTGGATATCGCCGCTCTGGAGTGCGGTGCTGAACCGCTTTGGATCGCCAAACGCGCCCACGATGAGCGCCCCATAAGCGTCAATGATGTTTCCCAGGGCGCCGGTGAACGCGCCGACCGGGTCTGTGGTGAGCATCCCGATGTGCTTGATGTCCGTGAACAGGAGGAACAGCGATCCGACGATGAAGGCCGAGAGGACCGCCAGCGCAGGCACCAGCAGCGGGCGAAGGCGCTTTCGCACGCCGCTCAATGCACACCACCCATGAGCATCCCGACCGCCTCCTTGGTTGCCTGATCCGAGGAGAGGACTCCGACGATCTGCCCGGCAAACATGACCGCCACGCGGTCGCCCAGGGCCAACACCTCGTCAAGCTCCGTGCTCACGATGAGGATTGCAGCGCCCGCATCACGCTGCTCGATGATTCGACGGTGGATGTACTCAATGCTGCCGACGTCGAGGCCTCGGGTTGGCTGCGCGGCAATCACCAGCTGGACGGGCCGCGAGAACTCGCGGGCCACGATCACCTTCTGCTGGTTGCCGCCGGACAGCGCGCCAACATGCGTCTCGATCGAAGGCGTCCGGATGTCGAACTCCCGGACCCCAACCTCGGCCTTCTCGCCGATGACCTTCCAGTCGAGCCGACCGCCATTGCTGTACGGATCGCGGTGGTAGGAGTCGAGAATGTAGTTCTCCTCTACCGTCATCGACCCAATGAGGCCGTCGCGCGAGCGATCCTCCGGGATATGCGCCACGCCGAGATCGGAGACGCGGCGGGGCGACGCGTGTTCGACAACCTGACCGCCGATGCGGAGCGAGCCAGAGTCCACCTGCCGCAGACCAGTGATTGCCTCGACCAGCTCCGTCTGTCCGTTGCCCTGGACGCCCGCGACCGCGACGATCTCGCCGGCGCGCACCTCGAGGTTGACGCCCCTCACCGCCATCGAGTCACGGTCATCACGGACGTTGAGGTCCACGAGCTCAAGCACCACGCCGGCGGGCTTGGCGGGCGACCGCGTCACGGTCAGCTCCACATCGCGCCCGACCATGAGATTGGCAAGTTCCTCGCGGCTGGTCTCATCGGGCAGCACCGTGCCCGCAACCCGGCCCCGGCGCAGCACCGTGATGGTGTCGGCGACCTCGAGAACCTCGTTGAGCTTGTGGGTGATGAAGATCACCGTCGTGCCGCCGGCCGCAAGCCCGCGGATGATGGCGAAGAGCTCCTCGGTCTCACCCGGCGTCAGCACCGCTGACGGCTCGTCGAGGACAAGGATGTCGCTCTTGCGGTAGAGCGCCTTGAGGATCTCCACCCGCTGGCGAACGCCGACGGGGAGGTCCTCGATCTTGGCGTCTGGATCGACGTGCAAGCCGTACTGCGCGGAAAGCTCGACCACGCGCTTGCGCGCCGTCGCCCGGTCGAAGGTGTGCACGAGGCCGGTTACGGGCTCCGCGCCGAGCGCAACTGACTCGACGACATCGAAAACCGGCACCAGCATGAAGTGCTGGTGGACCATGCCGATCCCCGCCGTGATGGCGTCGGCAGGATCACTGAACAACCGGGGCTCCCCATCGATCAGGATCTCACCCGAGTCAGGCCGGTACAAGCCCGACAAGATGTTCATCAGGGTCGTCTTGCCAGCGCCGTTCTCGCCAAGCAGGCCAAGGACTTTGCCCCGGTCGGCCGAGATCGAGATCCGGTCGTTGGCGAGGACCCCGGGGAACTGCTTTGTGATCTCGCGGAGCTCGAGGCGCATCGCCGCGTTACCCTCGTGGATACAGCCCGCCCGCCCCCGGATGGCCGGAGACGGGCGGGCAAGCTGCCAGGTTGGGGAGAGTCCCCGACTACTTCAGGTAGTCGGCGACCTTGACATCACCGGACACGATCTTTGCCTTCAGCGCGTCCACACCGGCCTTGAGGTCGGCGGCGAACACGGAGTCAAACTCGTGGTACGGAGA